>CAURWS010000525.1:0-3819 GCA_963528485.1 uncultured Pseudomonas sp.
GCGTTATCCAGTTGCAGGCAGTCGTGCTTTTCCAGCAATTGCGGTGGGTGTTCGCCGACGTTGGCGGCCATCTGCTCGGCGGCACTGAACACCACGAACACATTGGCCGAGCTGAAAAAACGCTGAGGCTGCAGCACGTCGAGCCATTGCAGGCGCGCGCGATAGCGTTTGGGCGAGTAGATCAGGTTGAAATCACGAATCGGCCCGTCGAGCAGGGTGCAGGAGACCTGACTGTCGCCGCTGAAGGCGAACGGATCGGACGGCAGCAAAGGCTCGCTGTCCTTGCCGTCGATGTTCAGCGTCATGCCCGCGCCTTGCAGCACCGTGATGATGCGCAGGTAACCGGCGAACACCGAGAAGCCGCTCGACTCACCAATGTCGGCAATCGACAGGCGCCAGCCGAAACCATCCAGCCCTTCGCCTGCGTCGCGGGTGATTTCCTCGGTGCTGCCACCGCCGTTTTTCCAGGGCATGCGCGGGTATTCGGCGGCGCGCAGAACAGTCAGTTGAGTCATTTGCTGAAACGTCCTTCCAGGCGATGGCGTGAACCGGGGTGAATCAGACGGGCGGCGGTCACCGGTTGACGGCCCGACCACGTGCGGCGGCGCACCAGCAGGCACGGTTCGCCTTTCTCGATTTGCAGCAGTTTGCACTCGTCAGGCTCGGCCAGGATCGCCTCGACCACGTGCTCGCCTTCGGTCAGCGGCGCGACCTGATTGAGGTAGGCGTAGGGCGTCTGCTTGGTGAAGTCCTGCTGCAGGTAGTCTGGGGCAACCAGTGCGTTGACGAAGCGGTCCTCGATTTGCACGGGAATGTCGTTCTCGAAGTGCACGATCAGGGAATGGAACACCCGCTGGCCTTCACGCATGTCCAGCGCCAGGGCGCGCTCGGAGCCTGCGGCCTCTTCGCAGAGGATGATCACCTGACAGGTGTGAGTGTGGCCGCGGGAAGCGATTTCGTCGGCGATGTTGTGCACTTCGAACAGCGCAGACTGGGTCTTGGGCTCGGCCACGAAGGTGCCGACGCCCTGCATGCGGACCAGCATGCCCTCGGCGGTCATCTCGCGCAGGGCGCGGTTGATGGTCATGCGGCTGAAGCCCAGTTGGGTGACCAGCTCGCTTTCGGACGGCACGCGATGATGCGGCGGCCAGGTTCCGTTCTGTATCTGCTGGGTGATCATTTGCTTCACCCGGGCGTAGAGCGGCGCCGGACTGTCACCCATCTGGGCGGCCAGCGGAGAATTGGCAGGCGGAGTCGGCACAGAAAAATCCTTGTTATAAACAAATAAAACAGTGGGTGAAGAAGCCTTGAACAGCACCCACGCTAACCATTAACGCGAGTGCCGACAAGCTTGCCGCAGTTTACCGGGCAGGCAAACGTCTGTATATGTATAGACAATTTCACGCGAGGGGTGCGAAGCAATGTCCGTTTTCTTTGCCGAACGAGCGTTATTGCCTGCTGGCTGGGCCAATAACGTGCGTTTTGAGGTCGGTGCTGATGGTTTTTTGACCAACGTTCAGGCTGACGCCGATCGTCACGGTGCCGAACTGATCAACGGTCCTGTGGTGCCGGGCATGCCCAATTTGCACTCCCACGCGTTTCAGCGGGCCATGGCGGGGCTGGCGGAAGTGGTGGGCAACCCCAACGACAGCTTCTGGACCTGGCGCGATCTGATGTATCGCCTCGTCGGCCAGATCAGCCCGCAGCAACTGGGCGTCATCGCCCGACAGCTGTACATCGAAATGCTCAAGGGCGGTTTCACCTCGGTCGCCGAATTTCACTACGTTCATCAAGACACCGCAGGCAAGCCCTACGCCAACCCCGCCGAGCTTGCGTTGCAGGTCAGCCAGGCGGCGAGTTCGGTCGGCATCGGCATGACCTTGCTGCCCGTGCTGTACACGCATTCAGGTTTCGGGGGCTTGGCTCCCAACGAAGGGCAGCGCCGCTTCATCAACAGCACTGAAAGCTACCTGAACCTGCAATCGGACCTGAAATCGATCGTCAGCGCGCACCCGGCCCAGGCGCTCGGCCTGTGCTTCCACTCGCTGCGCGCGGTCACCCCGCAGCAGATCAGCGACGTGTTGGCGGCCAGTGACAAGCAATGCCCGGTTCACATTCACATCGCCGAGCAGCAGAAGGAGGTCGACGACTGCCTGGCCTGGAGTGGCCGTCGTCCGCTGCAATGGCTGTATGAAAACGTCGAGGTCGATGAGCGCTGGTGCCTGGTGCACGCGACCCACGCTGAAGCCGATGAAGTGGCGTCGATGGCGAAAAGTCGTGCCATCGCAGGTCTGTGCCTGACCACCGAAGCGAACCTGGGAGACGGGATTTTCCCGGCCGTGGATTACATCGCTCAGGGCGGGCGCTGGGGCATTGGCTCGGACAGCCATGTGTCGCTCAGCGTCGTCGAAGAATTGCGTTGGCTGGAATACGGCCAGCGTCTGCGTGATCAGCGGCGTAACCGGTTGTATCGCGCGGATCAGCCGATGGTGGGTCGCACGCTGTATGACGCTGCGCTGGTGGGCGGGACTCAGGCGATGGGCCAGCCGATCGGCGCGCTGGAAGTGGGTAAACATGCCGACTGGCTGGTGCTCGATGGCAACGATCCGTATCTGGCGACGGCCTCGGGTGACGGGATTCTCAATCGCTGGCTGTTTGCGGGCAGCGACCGGCAGATCCGCGAAGTGATGGTGAACGGGAAGTGGGTGATTCGCGACGGGCGCCATGCCAATGAAGAAGAGAGCAGCCGGGCGTTTGCGCAGGTGCTGAGGGCGTTGTTGGGGTGATCGCTCAAGCCTCGACCAGAAATACAATTCCTGTGGGAGCCAGCAACCCGGCTCTCACAGGAGATGCGTCTTTAAGCAAAATCGCGGTTAATCCACCGCCTTGGCAATCCTCGAATCCTCAACCCGCCAGATCAGCTTGGTGGTGTCATACCCCTGCTGTTGCGCCTTCATCAGCAGTTCGTTTTTCACCGAATCCGACACATGGGCCGTGCGCGACAGCAGCCACAGGTACTTGCGGTTGGGGTTGCCGACCAGCGCGACCTTGTAGTCGTCGCTCACGTACAGCACCCAGTAGTTGCCCTTGACGACACCCGGTAGCAGCCGCGAGAACCAGTTGTCGAACACCACCCACAGCTTGTCGGTCTTGCCCTGAACCTGTGGCGAGGCCGTGCCTGTGGCCTCTTCCCACTTGCCTTCCAGCGTGCGGCAACGGTTGGTCACGGCGATGTTGCCGTCGTCCTTGAGCGTGTAGTGGGCTTGGGATTGCGCGCAGTTGCGCTGGAAGAACATCGGCATGCGCGCCAGCTCATACCAAGTGCCCTGGTAGCGCTTCAAATCCACATGGTCGACCGTTCGAGGCGCCATGGATTCGCTTTCCGGAGTCACCGCACAGGCGCTCAGCCACAAAGCGGCCAGCGCCACCGCTGCAACTCGCATCACACGACCGGCGCTCATTTCAGCCCCTGACCCGAATACAGCACGACCTTGTCTGCAGCGTATTGAACGCTGATGAAGGTCTTCTGATCGCCCCAGGTGCAGCTCGACATCCCCAGCGCGCCGGAGCATTCAGTCGGGCTGCCGAGCAGTTGTTCGATCTCTGCCTTGGACATGCCTGCCGTAATTTTCGAATAGTTTTCCTGATTGATCTTGCTGCACGCGGCCAACAACACGCAGAACGACAGCAACGCGAGAGAACGCAAAGACATGGATGAAGCTCCTGGACCGAGAGGGGGCGACGTCAGCGGACGTCCTGCCGAAAGCTTAGAAGAGAAAAGGGTGGGTCTGGTTCCGTGGAGGAACAATACTTATGTAT
>CAURWS010000526.1:0-3792 GCA_963528485.1 uncultured Pseudomonas sp.
GTCGGGAGCATTTGCTGAGGCAGGGAAAACTCCACCGAGACCGGATCGATCTGGGTCACCGAGAACAGCCCGATAGCGTCGCTGACCCGCAGGAAGTTGCCTTCATCGACGTTGCGAATGCCGACGCGGCCTGTCACCGGAGAGCGAATCTGAGTGTAGGAAAGTTGCACTTGCGAGGCGTTGATCGATGCCTGGTTACCCAGCACCGTGGCCTTGAGCTGATTGACCAGCGCTTGCTGCTGATCGTATTGCTGCCTGGAAATACTGTTGTCGACGGTGAGCAATTTGTAGCGTTTCAAATCGACTTCAGCGACATCCAGTTGCGCCTGGCTCTGGCTCAGTTGCGCCTTGGCCTGTTCGAGGGCGGCGCGAATGGAGCGGTCGTCGATGGTTGCCAGCAGATCGCCGGCCTTGACCTGTTGGCCCTCTTTGACCAGCAGTTTGGTGAGGATGCCGTCGACCTGCGTACGGATCACCACGCTTTGCAGCGACAGCACCGAACCGATGCCCGTGACGTAACGCGGCACGTCCTCTGCGACCACGTTGATCACCTGGACCGGCACCGCAACAGGGGCGCTGACTTTTTTCTCGGTGGGGCGATTGAACGTCCACACACCGACCGCAATCAGCACAGCAAGTACGGCAACGGCTATCACAGATTTTTTCTGTTTGTGCATACAGGGATAACGCCAGCGAAGAAGGTGGAGGGCAGAGAATCGACAGCCTCCTTTATAACCCCTGGACCCGGTCAGCAAAATGACTGCTACCTGTCAATATTGTCAGCTGGAGAAGGGCGGAGGATGAGCTTAAAGAAAGCGCGCCAACCGGCGATAGCAAAGAGAGGGGTGTGAAAATTCCTACAAGTGAAATCGTGAATTCTGGTCGACTGTCCCTGGGTCGACTTAACTGTTACAGGTGGGTACCCACTCCGGAGTATGGCGATGAAAAGTAAAAAGACAATTTCGGCTTTTTTTTCGATCGCGTGTATCGGGGCTTCCCTACTGTTCGGCCCCTCTGCCTCGGCGACAGACAGCGCGCTGATGTTCCACGGCCAACTGGTCAATGCAGGGTGCGAGGCGCGCGTCCTGAGTGCGCCCACTCAATTGCACGGGCTCAAGTCCCTGAAAGTGAATGCCAGCGTGACCCTGGGGTTGGTCGAGCATGACGACGCCTGCGAGGGCCCCTCTGTGCCTGTGTCCATGGCCTATGTCGAGCGCACCTCAGTGACCCTTGGCGCGCACAGCGGCATCGTGACCCTGACCTACCAGTAACCCCCGACGCTCAGCGCGTTTCGAGCGCAGACAGCCGCCCTGGTCAATCCGATATGGGCGGTTTTTTTATGTCCGGGCATTCCCAGCGCCGACCCGTCCCTACAAATGGTGAGCGAAGGTGTGCCCGGTATTTTTACCATGAACACCTCGCCAGGCCCTGTGGAAAGAGGCTTGTAAGCACTAGCCGATACGTCCTACGGAAATGTCTGGCACGCTCCACTGTCATTTCTGCAAGTTCCAGGTAGATAGCCTGACAGCCGTCCTTGAAGCGCCCGCTTATAGTCCTCGTCGTCCTCTTGGGCACACACGAATTGACACAAGGAACGTCGTTAACATGAAAAAGATCTCTCTTTCTCTGGCTATCGTGGCTGCAATGGGCTTGAGCGCAATGGGCACTGCCAACGCGGCGAACAACGGCAGGCTGGTGCTCAATGGCACGCTGACCGACATTACGTGTGACATCGGCGCAGGGATTGGCGCCAGTGCCGGCACCAACCCCGGCGAGATCAACGTCGACCTGGGCAACGTCTCCTTCACCGAGATCGGCCGTTTTGCCGACAATCGTCTGGAAACCGCATCGCCCATTCAATTACTGGTCAACTGCACCGGCGGCGCCGCGCAGTACAACACGGTCAACATGCGCTTCGTGGCACGTCAGGGCAGCGGCCTGGACAACCTCGATCAGCGCCTGCTGCGCACCACTGGCGCGGCCGACGGTGTGGGTATCGGCCTGCTGAACTCCTCCTATCAACTGATGGACCTCAGTGGCAACGAGACCATTGACGCAGCACTGGTCCAGGATGGCGCTGGCGGCGCTACGGCCGAACTCAACTTCGGTGCGGTCTACGTGCTCAACGGCGCGAGCACCAACCCGGGTAACGCGGATGCCTTCCTGCCATTCGTGATGGACTATCAGTGATGTCACCGGCGGAGCGAGCGTTGCTGGCTCCGCCACCCTCTGGTCGAGAGACGCTCCCATGATGTTTTCCCCTCTTCTCCGATATTGGGCGGCAGCGCTGTGCGCGTTGCTGGCGATGACGCTGGCGGCCCAGGCCCACGCCGGTATCGTGTTGAGCAGCACGCGAGTCATTTATCCTGCGACGGACAAGGAAGTCAGCCTGCAAGTCCATAACACCGGAACGTCTGAAATTCTGGCGCAGTCGTGGCTTGAGGCCGGCAGCGAAACCTCGTCGGCGAGTCCTCTGTTCGCGATCACCCCATCGCTGGCACGCATGGCCGGCAATGCCCGGCAATTGATCCGCATCATCTACTCCGGCGAAGGCCTGGCCAGCGACCGTGAATCAGTGCTGTGGCTCAACGTTCAGGAAATTCCCCAGACCGGTCGCGAGAACGAGCTGCAGATCGCCATCCGTCAGCGCATCAAGCTGTTCTATCGGCCGCAGGGGCTGACCGAAGACCCGCTCAAAGCCGCTCATTCCCTGCAATGGCAACTGCGCGAAGGGCAGCTGGAAGTCGTTAATCCCGGGCCTTACCACGTATCGATGATCAAGCTGGTGGCGACCCATCAGGGTCAGGTGGTCTTGCAGGAAGACAGCCGGATGCTGGCGCCCAAATCCCGCATGCAGCTGCCGTTGAAGGCTTCGAGCCGCAACGCGCCGGTGGATCTGGCGTTCATCAGCATCAACGATTTCGGTGCCCAGGAGCCTTACCGGGCGAAGGTGTCCGGCGACCGGTCGACCCTGGCCAGCAAGGCCGATCCACGTTCCGACTAGCCACCGCCACGCTGGCCGGAATTTTTCGTGACCCCAATTTCGAGCCGGATGTGTGTCCGGCTCCTGAGTCGCATGCCGCCGGGAAAGGAAATCCTGGCGCATCGACACTCAGCGTACGAGTGAAATGAGCTAATGGAACGGCGAAACAAGAACACCCAGCGACGCAGTGCGCGCCCCGGCCTGCCCTGGGTACGCAATCGGCTATCCACCTGCGTCGCTGCGGCGATTGCATGGACGATGAGCTCTAGCGCGATGGCAATGACCGACAGCAACGATGACAGCGCAAGCCCGCCTTCTGCCCCCACGGCGGTGAAGTTCAACACGGCTTTCATCCAGGGGACCGATCAACCTGCAGACCTGGAAGCCTTTCTGCAGGGCAACAGCGTGGTCCCCGGCACGTACCGCGTCGATATTTACGTCAACCGCGCCTTGAGTGGGCGACGTGATATCCACTTCCTGGCCAACCCCGCCAACGGCGCAATTGAGGCCTGCCTGACCCTGGAAATGCTGGCTCAGTTCGGCATGGACACCTCGGCGTTGAGCACTGCCGATGCGGCGTCGAATCACTGTTTCGACTTGCAGGCCAGGGTCGAATTCGCCCATGTGGAATACCAGCCCACCAGCCTGCGGCTGAACATCAGTATCCCTCAGGCCCTGATGCTGCGCAGTGTTCGCGGCTACGTGGCACCTGAGTTGTGGGACAAAGGCGAGACGGCCGGCATCGTCAATTACAGCTTCAGCGGTGCCCGTCGCATGCGCCGCGATCAGACTCAGGATCAGTATTACCT
>CAURWS010000527.1:0-3779 GCA_963528485.1 uncultured Pseudomonas sp.
GAGCAGATCCGCATCATCCGGCCGGCTTTCCAGCTCGACCAACTGCTCGGACAACTGCTCCAGAATCTCGCCGGCCTCTACCAGAAAATCCTGAAGGATTTCTTCATCGGCGCCGAAGCTCATTGGGGGTGCTCCTAAAATTAACCGTCAAACCGATCCAGGGGCTGCGTCGCTGGCCTGCGCGCCTTGCTTTCGTCGAAGCATTCACGCGCCAGACCCACAGCCTCTTTCACATAGAACCCCGGCTCTAGAATCTAGAAGCCAAGGCTGGATAGCAGATCGTCTACATCATCCTGACCGGATACGACGTCTTCACGTTTATCGGCATGAATCTGCGGACCTTCACCCTTGGAATGAAGTTTTTCCTGTTCTTTTTGCTGACGGAACACTTCCTGGTCGTGCTCGATGCCGGCAAACCGATCGACCTGGCTTGCCATCAGCACCAACTTGAGCAGATTGCTCTCGACTTCGGTCACCAGCGTCGTCACACGCTTGATCACCTGGCCGGTCAGGTCCTGATAGTCCTGGGCCAGCAGAATGTCGTTCAGGTGGCTGGCGACCTCGTGGGTCTCCTTCTCGCTGCGCGCAAGGAAACCTTCGACGCGGCGGGCCAGATCACGAAATTCTTCGGCACCGATCTCGCGACGCATGAAGCGTCCCCAATCGGCGCTGAGTGCTCTGGCATCCGTGCTCAGGCCATTCATCAATGGCGTGCTCTGCTCCACCAGGTCCATGGTGCGGTTGGCCGCACCTTCCGTCAGCCTGACAACATACGACAGGCGCTCGGTGGCATCAGTGATCTGCGACACTTCTTCGGCTTGCGGCATGTGCGGGTCAATCTGGAAATTGACGATTGCACTGTGCAGCTCGCGCGTCAGCTTGCCGACTTCCTGATACAGGCCGCGATCGCGGGTCTGATTAAGCTCATGGATAAGTTGCACGGCCTCGCCAAACTTGCCTTTTTCAAGGCTGGCAACCAGCTCTTGTGCGTGTTTCTTCAGGGTCGACTCAAAGTCACCCATGGATGAGTCTTTAGGATCCATAGCGCCCTCGCAGCGGACATCAGCTATTGACGCGCTCGAATATCTTCTCGATCTTTTCTTTGAGAACCTGAGCAGTGAAAGGCTTCACGACGTAGCCGTTCACACCGGCCTGAGCGGCCTCGATGATCTGCTCGCGCTTGGCTTCGGCGGTTACCATCAGGACCGGCAGATGGCGCAGGCGCTCGTCGGCACGCACCTGACGCAGCAGGTCGATGCCGGACATGCCCGGCATGTTCCAGTCAGTTACCAAAAAATCGAAAGCCCCGCTCTGCAGCATCGGCAATGCGGTGGTACCGTCATCTGCTTCGGCCGTGTTGGTGAACCCAAGGTCACGCAACAGGTTTTTTATGATCCGCCGCATCGTTGAGAAGTCATCAACGATGAGGATTTTCATGTTCTTGTCCAATTCGACCTCCAAGCAGTCTTTAACGCGCCCAGCTCCCGGACGCGCGTTCAATCAATACCGGTACAGCACAACTACCGGTTACACGAAAACGAGGGGGCTTTGGAATCGAAAGGTACGAGCGCAGCGGAACGGCGTCACGAAGACTTGATCCGACCGGCTCCTGCCTTGTCTCTTTTGCTTCCCACACCCCATCTTGCACAGCCGGTCTTGCATGTTACTCACAGGCCCCGCAAGCGGCACCCGTGCTGATGGGTCAGCGCGCGCGCCACTCTCCCAGGCGTCCGCGCAGTCGTGCGGCACACTGGCTGTGCAACTGGCTGACCCGGGACTCGCTGACCCCCAGGACCTCACCGATTTCCTTGAGGTTCAGCTCTTCGTCGTAGTACAGCGCCAGCACCAGGCGTTCACGCTCGGGCAGGTTGGCAATGGCGTCGGCCAGTGCGCTCTGGAAGCGCTCGTCTTCCAGATCCCGCGACGGTTCCAGCGACTGGCTCGCGCCATCCTCATGCAGCCCCTCATGCTCGCCGTCCTGCAACAGGTCGTCGAAGCTGAACAGGCGACTGCCCAGGGTGTCGTTCAGAATCGCGTAGTAATCGTCCAGGCTCAATTGAAGTTCGGCAGCAACCTCGTGATCTTTAGCGTCGCGGCCGGTTTTTGCTTCAATTGCACGAATCGCGTCGCTGACCATGCGCGTGTTGCGATGGACCGAACGTGGCGCCCAGTCCCCCTTGCGCACTTCATCGAGCATCGCGCCACGGATACGAATCCCCGCGTAGGTCTCGAAACTCGCACCCTTGGTGGAGTCATACTTGGTCGAGACTTCGAGCAGACCGATCATGCCGGCCTGAATCAGATCCTCGACCTGCACGCTGGCCGGCAATCGCGCCAGCAAGTGGTAAGCGATGCGCTTGACCAGAGGGGCATAACGCTCGATCAGCTCATACTGGGAATCTTTGGATGATTTGCTGTACATGCGATAGCCACTTGCAGTCATGACACAGGCCCTGCGCTGGTCTGATGAACCAGGCGCTCAACGAAAAATTCAAGGTGGCCACGCGGGTTCGGCGGCAGTGGCCAGGTGTCGACCTTCTGTGCGATGGCTTTGAATGCCAGGGCACATTTGGAACGCGGGAACGCTTCGTACACGGCGCGCTGTTTCTGCACGGCCTTGCGCACGCATTCGTCGTACGGCACTGCGCCCACGTATTGCAGGGCCACGTCGAGGAAGCGGTCGGTGACCTTGGTCAGCTTGGCGAACAGGTTGCGCCCTTCCTGCGGGCTCTGGGCCATGTTGGCCAGCACCCGGAAGCGGTTCATGCCGTGGTCGCGGTTAAGCAGTTTGATCAGCGCATAGGCGTCGGTGATCGAGGTCGGCTCATCGCACACCACCAGCAGCACTTCCTGCGCTGCGCGTACGAAGCTGACCACCGACTCGCCGATCCCGGCGGCGGTGTCGATCACCAGCACGTCGAGGTTGTCGCCGATTTCGCTGAACGCCTGAATCAGGCCGGCATGCTGCGCCGGGCTCAACTGAACCATGGTCTGGGTTCCGGATGCCGCAGGCACGATGCGTACACCGCCCGGGCCCTGCAACAGGACATCGCGCAGCTCGCAGCGGCCTTCGATGACATCGGCCAGGGTGCGTTTTGGGGTCAGCCCCAACAATACGTCGACGTTGGCCAGACCCAGATCGGCATCCAGCAACATGACGCGACGTCCCAGCTCGGCCAGGGCCAGCGAGAGGTTCACTGACACATTGGTCTTGCCTACGCCACCTTTGCCACCGGTCACCGCGATAACCTGAACGGGATGCATGCTGCCCATAGTTAATTCTTTACCTTGTCTTGCTTAGACCAAAGCCACATTTCGGGCTGCACGTTCACTGAGTGAACAATGCCTGGCAGACCATCGATGCAGGTATTTTCCAATGTCATTTTCCTTAACCTAGCCCGCGCGCTTGCCGGTGCTGTGATAAAGATCCGCAAACATATCCGCCATCGCTTCCTCGCTAGGCTCCTCCTGCATCTGCACACTGACGGCACGGCTTACCAACTGGTGCCGACGAGGCAGATGCAGATCATCCGGTATGCGCGGGCCATCGGTGAGATAGGCCACGGGCAGTTCGTGTGTCACGGCAAGGCTCAGCACTTCGCCAAGGCTTGCGGTTTCGTCGAGCTTGGTCAGGATGCACCCGGCCAGGCCGCAACGCTTGTAACTGTGATAGGCCGCGGTCAGTACCTGTTTCTGGCTGGTTGTGGCCAGTACCAGGTAATTGCGCGCCTTGATCCCCCGACCGGCCAGGCTTTCGAGCTGCAGACGCAGTGCCGGGT
>CAURWS010000528.1:0-3778 GCA_963528485.1 uncultured Pseudomonas sp.
CGTCATGAGCCCGCTGCAGGAAGGCGGCAACTATCAGGCCTTCGAAAACCCGCTGGTGGTCAACGGCGTGCGCCTGGTCGGGTATTACAACCCGGCGCCGTCGATGAAAGACGTCGGCAATTTCCTGTTCTGGGGCTTTGTTGCCGATGGCACCCCGGATGACGTGGCGAAAAAGCTCAAGCCGCTGATTGTCGACAACGCTCGCTTCGTGCCTCAGGGCAAGGCGATTACCCGCGCCGAGATTCGTCGTGTGGGCGATCCGATCGGCCAATGGCGCACCGAGGGCCTGACCGGGCCAGGCGTGGCGACGCCGTTTGGTTTCGTCGATCGCGTGCTGATGGTCGATACCGGTGACAGCACCCCGCCGCTGGCCGGGCACACCACCGTATTCTGCTCGCTGCAGGGCACCGTGACCGCGCCGCTGCTGCAGGTCTATCGCCCGGATCTCAACGCTCACCTGCTGGACTGACAAGGATGTTTTCCATGAATGGTCGTTTCGCCACGCTGCTCGCCTGCTCCGCCCTGCTCACCGGTTGCGCCGGGGTGCAGAATCCGCAAAAGGCCGAACTGGCCCATTGCGCCAACCAGCTGAAGGCCTCCAAGGCCGAGAATTACCCGCTGGTGCTGTCCGAAGGCGATCTGTGCCTGCAGCGGGCCACGCTGCCGCCGCCCCTGCAGAGCCTGATCTATTCCGTGCAGGCCGACGCCTACAACAACCTCAAGCAGTACCCTGAGGCCGTTGCGGCCAAGGAAAAAGCCATCCAGTTGAAGGTCAAGCCTGACCCGCGCGACAACCTCGACCTGAGCTACATGTATCGCGGCGCCGGCAACCCGAAAAAGGCGCTGGAACTGGTGCAGTACAACCTCGACAACGGTCTGGGCGAAACCGGCAAAGGCTCGGGCTTCCACATGCCGACCTACTACCACCTGGGTCTGGCGCTGACCGATCTGGGTCAATACCGCGAAGCCGCCGAAGCCTTCAGCACCGGACTGCAGCGCCAGCCGGACTATGCCTGGGCCTACTACGCCCGCGGCGTGGCCTACGACCACTTGAATGACAAGGACGACGCCAAGGCCGACTTCACGACCTTCGCCAAACTGGCCAACAAGAAATACGTGCTCCCCGAGCAGCAGGCCAAACTGGATGAGTACCGGATCACACTGCCGTAAGGCGCTGAATCAGGCCACAATTGGAATTTCGGCCCTTCAAAACAACCCCATCTGCCCGCCGACCAGCGTGCCGAAATCCTCGTCGACGAAGGGCAAAATCGCATCGGCGATCGGCTGCAACTGGCGGGTGATGTAGTGGTCGTAGTCGATCGGCGCGCTCCGCACTTCCAGAGGCTCCGGCCCGGCCAGGGTGATCACGTAGCTGATCGATCCGCGATTCTGGTATTGCAGCGGGCGGCCCTGCTGGCGGTTGTAATCGTCGGCGATGCGCGCGGCCCGCACGTGAGGCGGGACGTTGCGTTCGTAGTCGTCCAGCGCGCGGCGCAGGCGTTTGCGGTAGATAAGCTGGTCGTCCAGTTCGCCGGACAATGTGCGACGCACGTAGTCGCGCACGTACTCCTCGAACGGGCGGTGGGTGAAGATGCGCAGGTACAGCTCTTTCTGGAACGTCTGGGCCAGCGGCGACCAGTCGGTGCGCACGCTTTCCAGGCCCTTGTAGACCATTTCGTCCTCACCATTGGCACGCGTGACCAGCCCGGCATAGCGCTTCTTGCTGCCCTCTTCCGCCCCGCGAATGGTGGGCATCAGAAAGCGTTTGAAGTGGGTTTCGAACTGCAGTTCCAAGGCGCTCTCAAGCCCGTACTCGTCACGTAAATGCGCACGCCACCAGTCGTTGACGCCCTGCACCAGGGACATGCCGATCTGCGCGGCCTCATCCTGGCCATGACGGCGCTTGAGCCAGACGAAGGTTGAATCGGTGTCGCCATAGATCACCTCAAAGCCCTGGGCCTCGATGAGCTGGCGGGTCTGGCGCATGATCTGGTGGCCGCGCATCGTGATCGACGAGGCGAGCCGGGTATCGAAAAAACGGCAGCCGCTGGAACCGAGCACGCCGTAAAAAGCGTTCATGATGATTTTCAGGGCCTGGGACAACGGCGCGTTGCGCTCGCGCTTGGCGGCCTCGCGGCTCTCGGCCACTCGCGCGACGATGGACGGCAGACAGTGCCGGGTGCGGGAAAAACGCCCGCCGCGAAAGCCTTCCACCGACTCGCTGTCGTCGGGGTGCTTGAGGCCCTCGATCAGGCCCACCGGGTCGATGAGGAAACTGCGAATGATCGACGGGTACAGACTCTTGTAGTCCAGCACCAGCACCGAATCGTAAAGACCGGGCCGCGAGTCCATGACGAAACCGCCGGGGCTGGCCTCGGGCATGCGCTCGCCAAGATTGGGCGCTACGAAGCCCTGACGGTGCATCAACGGCATGTACAGATGCTCGAAGGCGGCCACCGAACCCCCGCTGCGGTCGGCGGGCAAACCCGTGACTGTAGCCCGTTCCAGAAGGAACTTGAGCAGCTCGGTCTTCTCGAAAATCCGCGTGACCAGCTCGCAGTCCTTGAGGTTGTAGCGCGCCAGCGCGGGCTTGTCCTCGGCGAACATGCGGTTGATTTCGTCCATGCGCTGGTACGGCGTATTGATGGCCTTGCCCTCACCGAGCAGGGTTTGTGCGACGTTCTCCAGGCTGAACGACGGAAAACTCCAGGTCGCCGAACGCAGTGCCTCAATGCCGTCGATGATCAAACGCCCCGCCGCCGAAGCGAAGAAGTGATTGTTGCGCGCGCCGTGCTCGCGCCAGGTCATGGCCTCGCCGTCGCGCCCCAGACACAGCGGCACGTTGAGGCGCCGGGAGTGCTCGTGCAGCACGCGCAGGTCGAACTGCACGACATTCCAGCCGATGATCGCGTCAGGGTCGTGCAGCGCCATCCATGCGTTGAGCCGCTCCAGCAATTGCTCGCGGCTGTCGCAATAATCGAAGGTGAAATCCACCTGGGATGCGTCGCCATTGGGCGGGCCGAGCATGTAAACCTGACGCTCGCCGCAGCCTTCAAGGGCAATGGAATACAGCTCGCCGCGCTCGGTGGTTTCGATGTCCAGCGACACCAGCTTGAGCTGCGGACGATAGTCGGGGGCGGGCTTCATCTGCGCCTCCAGCAGCACGCCGTTGGCATCCGCTTGGCCACTGAACTGCACGGGGGCGGTGATGAAGCGCTCCATCAGGTAACGCTCGGGAGGTCGCACATCGGCCTCGTAAACGTCGACGCTGGCCCTGCGCAGCTCTTTTTCCAGGTTCATCAACTGGCGGTGCTGGCGGGTGTAGAGGCCCATCACCGGACGATGGCGGAAATCACACAACTGCAGGGGCTTGAGCTCGACGTCTTGTTCCTGACGCAACACCGCTTCGGCACGCTCGCGGTGCTGCTCGGGGATGAACGCCGTCGAGGTCTGCAGCGGCAGGCGCAGGTGGCGCGGGCCGTCGTCGGTGGCCAACCAGAAGTCGACCTGCGTACCTGCGTCGGTATCCCGCCAATGCCGGGTCAGGACAAAGCCCTGCTGTACATCCACCGCTGTAACCTCGAAAACGTTTATTGCCAGGGCGCGATTCTACGGCGATCGGCGTGGGAAAGCGCGTGATCCGGCCATGCTCGGGAACAATACCGCGCGCCGGGGCCTCAGAAGATCACTCGCACACCCTCTGAGGGATCCAGCATGCACGTACGACGTACCTCCCTGGCGACCGCTGTCGCCGCCTCTTTTCTCTGCTCCCTGGCCC
>CAURWS010000529.1:0-3767 GCA_963528485.1 uncultured Pseudomonas sp.
CCTGATGGCCTGAACATCTTGAAACCGCACCAGTGAATCACTGGGCTCGTGCCGAACGCGGACGTAGATCACGACGCGCGAGCGGGAAAAAGACTTCACCAGTGAAACACCGAGAAGGTTTTTAGGAGCGCGGCAATGCCCGAGATAGATCTCTATCATTTTTTCCAACAGCTGGTTAATGGCATGACCATTGGCAGCACTTATGCCCTGATCGCCATCGGCTACACGATGGTCTACGGCATCATCGGCATGATCAACTTCGCCCACGGCGAGGTGTACATGATCGGTTCGTACGTGGCGTTCATCGCCCTGGCCGGCCTGACCATGCTGGGTCTGGACAACCTGCCCCTGCTGATCACCGCAGCGTTCGTCGCCAGTATCGTGGTGACCAGTGCGTACGGTTATGCCATCGAACGGGTCGCCTACCGTCCGCTGCGCGGCAGCAACCGTCTGATCCCTCTGATTTCGGCGATCGGCATGTCGATATTCCTGCAGAACACCGTGCTGTTGTCGCAGGACTCCAAAGACAAATCGATCCCTAACCTGATCCCCGGCAACTTCGTGTTCGGCCCGGGCAGCACTCATGAAGTCGTGATCTCCTACATGCAGATCCTGATCTTCATCGTGACGGTCATCGCCATGCTTGGCCTGACCTGGTTCATCTCCCGTTCCCGCCTGGGCCGCGCCTGCCGCGCCTGCGCAGAAGACATCAAGATGGCCAACCTGCTGGGTATCAACACCAACAACATCATCGCCCTGACCTTCGTCATCGGTGCCGCGCTGGCGGCGGTCGCTGCGGTACTGCTGAGCATGCAGTACGGCGTGATCAACCCTAACGCCGGTTTCCTGGTCGGCATCAAGGCCTTTACCGCAGCGGTGCTGGGCGGTATCGGCAGTATCCCGGGCGCGATGCTCGGCGGTCTGGTGCTGGGTGTGGCTGAAGCGTTCGGCGCCGATATCTTCGGCGACCAGTACAAGGATGTGGTGGCGTTCGGTCTTCTCGTATTGGTGTTGTTGTTCCGGCCAACCGGCCTGCTCGGCCGTCCGGAGGTTGAAAAAGTATGACCAGGAATCTCAAATCGGCTCTCTTCAGCGCTGTACTGGTGCTGCTGGTTGCCTACCCGATCCTCGGGCTCAAACTGGACATCGTCGGTGTCAATCTGGCGGTTGTCGGCGCCAGCACCACGACCGTTCTGGTGATTTTCGCCGCGGCCCTGCTGATGTTCCTGCGCGTGCTGTTCAACGAGCAGATCAGCGCCATGTGGCGTTCGCGCCCGCAGACGCAGCTGGTGTCGGACAAGGCCAGCAATTTCCTGACCCTGCCCTCGACCCAGCGCTGGTTCCTCGGTGCCATCGTCATCGCGGCATTGGTCTGGCCGTTCTTCGGCTCGCGCGGCGCGGTCGACATCGCTACCCTGATCCTGATCTACGTGATGCTGGGCCTGGGCCTGAACATCGTGGTCGGTCTGGCGGGCCTGCTGGACCTGGGCTACGTCGGTTTCTACGCCGTCGGGGCTTACACCTACGCCCTGCTGCAGCATTACTTCGGCTTCGGTTTCTGGATCTGCCTGCCTCTGGCCGGTCTGGCCTCGGCGACGTTCGGCTTCCTGCTGGGCTTCCCGGTGCTGCGTTTGCGCGGCGATTACCTCGCGATCGTGACCCTGGGTTTCGGGGAAATCATTCGCCTGTTCCTGCGTAACCTGACCGACATCACCGGCGGCCCGAACGGCATCAGCAACATCGAGAAACCGACCCTGTTCGGCCTGAGCTTCGAGCGCAAGGCCGCTGAAGGCATGCAGACCTTCCACGAGTATTTCGGCCTGGAATACAACTCCATCAACAAGGTGATCTTCCTCTACCTGATCGCCCTGCTGCTGGCGTTGCTGGCGCTGTTCGTGATCAACCGCCTGCTGCGCATGCCGATCGGCCGAGCGTGGGAAGCGCTGCGCGAAGACGAAATCGCCTGCCGCGCGCTGGGTCTGAACCCGACCGTGATCAAGCTTTCCGCGTTCACCCTGGGTGCTGCGTTCGCCGGTTTTGCCGGCAGCTTCTTCGCCGCGCGTCAGGGGCTGATTACCCCGGAATCGTTCACCTTCCTTGAATCGGCGATCATCCTCGCCATCGTGGTACTGGGCGGCATGGGTTCTCAGCTGGGCGTGATTCTCGCGGCAGTCGTGATGATCCTGATGCCGGAACTGCTTCGCGAATTCAGCGAATACCGCATGCTGGGCTTCGGCGCCTTGATGGTGCTGATGATGATCTGGCGTCCTCAGGGCTTCCTGCCGATGCAGCGTCCCGTCATGAAACTCAAAGGGGAACGCTGATGAGCCGTCCACTTCTGCAAGCCTCGGGCTTGAGCATGCGCTTTGGCGGCCTGTTGGCGGTCAATGGCGTGGGCCTGACCGTTCAAGAGAAACAGGTCGTGTCGATGATCGGCCCGAACGGCGCCGGCAAGACCACCGTTTTCAACTGCCTGACCGGTTTCTATAAGCCAACGTCGGGAACCATCCTGCTGGACGGCGAGCCGATTCAGGGCCTGGCCGGTCACGAGATCGCTCGCAAGGGCGTGGTGCGGACCTTCCAGAACGTGCGTCTGTTCAAGGAAATGACTGCGGTGGAGAACCTGCTGGTCGCCCAGCATCGTCACCTCAACACCAACTTCCTGTCCGGCCTGTTCAAGACCCCGTCGTATCGCAAGAGCGAGCGCGAGGCCATGGAATACGCCGAGCACTGGCTCGAAGCCGTTGACCTGAAAGCCTTCGCCAACCGCCCTGCCGGTACGCTGGCCTATGGTCAGCAGCGTCGCCTGGAAATCGCCCGCTGCATGATGACGCGCCCGCGCATCCTCATGCTCGACGAACCGGCTGCCGGTCTGAACCCCAAGGAAACCGAGGACCTGAAAGCCCTGATCGGCGTGCTGCGCAACGAACACAACGCCACGGTGTTGCTGATCGAGCACGACATGAAGCTGGTCATGAGCATTTCCGACCACATCGTGGTGATCAACCAGGGCACGCCTCTGGCTGACGGCACGCCCGAGCAGATCCGTGATAATCCGGATGTGATCAAAGCCTACCTGGGGGAAGCGTAAATGCTGCAGTTCGACAACGTTTCCACCTTCTACGGCAAGATCCAGGCGCTGCACGGCGTCAGCATCGATGTGCAACAGGGTGAGATCGTCACCTTGATCGGCGCCAACGGTGCGGGCAAATCCACCCTGCTGATGACCTTGTGCGGCTCGCCCCGCGCCCACAGCGGCAGCATTCGCTACATGGGCGAGGAGCTGGTGGGTCTGGAGTCCTCGGTGATCATGCGCAAGAGCATCGCGGTGGTGCCGGAAGGCCGTCGCGTGTTCGCCCGCCTGACCGTCGAAGAGAACCTGGCCATGGGCGGTTTCTTCACCGACAAGGGCGATTATCAGGAGCAGATGGACAAAGTGCTGGAGCTGTTCCCTCGTTTGAAGGAACGCTTCAACCAGCGCGGCGGCACCATGTCCGGCGGCGAACAACAGATGCTCGCCATCGGCCGTGCGCTGATGAGCAAGCCGAAAATGTTGCTGCTCGACGAGCCATCGCTGGGGCTGGCGCCGATCATCATTCAGCAGATTTTCGAGATTGTCGAACAGCTGCGGCGTGAAGGCGTCACCGTATTCCTGGTCGAGCAAAACGCCAACCAGGCCCTGAAAATCGCCGACCGCGCCTACGTCCTGGAGAACGGCCGGGTGGTGATGCAGGGTACGGGCGCCGAACTGCTGGTCGATCCGAAAG
>CAURWS010000530.1:0-3767 GCA_963528485.1 uncultured Pseudomonas sp.
CGTTCAACGACCCTCATGCCATCGGCTGCGACGTCGCCGCCAGACAGATTAAACGCAGCGGCATCGTCATCACCTCGGTGGACGGCGCGCCGGACATCGAGCACGCGCTGAAATCCGAGTCGCTGATTCAGGCCTCAGCCAGCCAGGACCCATGGGCCATGGCGCAGCAGGCGGTGGTGATCGGCAATGACCTGCTCAACGACAAGAAGCCTGCCGAAGCGGTGACCCAACTGACGCCGAAGCTGATCACCCGCGACAACATCGGTTCCTATACCGGCTGGTCGAGCAAGCGCTGAAACGCTGAACGGGGGGAGTGAACGCAGTGGTCAAGATGGAGGACGTGGCGCGCCGCGCACGGGTGTCGACCTCGACGGTGTCCCACGTGCTCAATGGCACGCGCAAGGTCAGCCCGCAAACCGTCGATGCGGTGCAGCAGGCCGTGCGGGAGTTGGGGTACATCCCCAACACCCTCGCGCGCTCGCTGGCCCGCTCGCGCACCAACACCATTGGCGTGGCGATTTCGGCGCTGTCCAACCACTACTTCAGCGAGACCGTTCACGCCATCGAAACCGAGTGCGCGCGCCACGGCATCATGATGTTGTTCGTCGACACCCGCGATGACCCCGCCCAGGAGCTGCGCGTGGTCAAGGCGCTGCACCACCGGCGGGTCGACGGTATTCTGCTGGCCCCTTCAAGCGACCCCGAACACGCGGCACTGGCCTATCTGCAGGCCAACGCCATTCCCACCGTGCTGGTGGACCGTATGGCAGTCGAAGGCTTCGATCAGGTCGGGGTCGAGAATCGCAACTCGACCCGCGAACTGGTCACACACCTGGTCCGCCACGGCCATCGACGCATCGGCATGATTGCCGGGCATCGCGGCCTGAGCACCACCGAAGAGCGCATCGAAGGCTATCGACTGGCGCTGGCCGAGGCAGGCCTGACGTGCGATGAGGCGTTGCTGGTCAACGGGGAATCCAACAGTGAATCCGCGCGCGTCGCCGCTGCCGCGCTGTTGGCCTTGCCGACCCCACCGACCGCGATCATGGCCGCCAACAACCTGATGACCATCGGCGCCATGCACGCCCTGCGGGACGCAAAAATTGCGGTTCCCGAGCAGATGGCGCTGGTGGGGTTCGACGATTTCGACTGGGCGGATTTCTTCCTGCCGCGTCTGAGCGTCATCGCCCAACCGGTTCAAGCCTTGGGCGCGAGGGCTGTGCAATTGCTGTTGCAACGCATCGATAACCCCGACGGCACGCGCCAGTCCGAACGCCTGGACGCGACGTTGCGCATACGAAATTCATGCGGATGCCCTTGAGCGTCGCAGGCGAAAGGAACTGAAAAACGATGAGTCATGCAGTCTCTCTCGGCATCGATCTGGGCACCTCGGAGCTCAAGGCCATTCTGCTCGACAGCCAGTGTGCTGTGCTGGCTCAGGCGGGCGCGCGGGTCACGGTCTCGCGCAGGCAAGCCGGTTGGTCGGAACAGAACCCCGCCGACTGGTGGCAGGCGTGCCTGACCGCCTTGGCGCAGTTGCGCGCCGATCAACCTGAGGCTTGGGGCCGAATCCAGTGCATCGGCCTCTCGGGGCAGATGCACGGCGCCGTGCTGCTGGATGAAGCAGGGCAGGTGCTGTACCCGGCGATCCTCTGGGATGACTCTCGCTCGGTGGCTCAGGCCGAGCAGCTGAATCGCGATTTTCCGCAATTCGCCGACACCACCGGCAGCCTGGCCATGGCGGGCCTCACCGCGCCCAAGCTGTTGTGGCTCAAGCAGCACGCGCCTGAGGTGTTCGCGCGGATCGACTGCGTGCTTTCGCCCAAGGATTACTTGCGCTTGCTGCTGACGGGGGAGCGGGTCAGCGACATGTCTGATGCGGCCGGCACGCTGTGGCTGGATGTGGCGAAGCGTGAATGGTACGCGCCGATGGTCGAGGCCACCGGCCTGACCCTGGCGCAGATGCCCCGGCTGCTGGAAGCCAATGAACGCGCTGGCGGCCTGACGACTGAAGCTGCTCAACGGCTCGGTTTGCCCGTCAATCTGCCGGTCGCCACAGGCGGCGGTGACAATCCTGTCTCGGCTGTGGGCATCGGCGCGATCAACGCAGGCGATGCGTTCGTTACCCTTGGCACCAGCGCGGCCATCGTCGCGATCACCGATCACGCCGCTGGCAATCCGCCGAGCGCCGTGCACAGCTTCTGCCACGCGTTGCCGGATCGCTGGTACACCATGGGCGCGATGCTCGCTGGCGCCAGTTGCCTGCGTTGGGTGACGCGCCTGCTCGGCCAGGCCGATGAGCAAGCCCTGCTCGACCACGTGCAGGCAGCGTTGCCTGTCGATCACCCTGTTGCTGAAGGCAATCCGTTGTTCCTGCCTTATCTGGCGGGGGAACGCACGCCTCATAACGACCCGTTGCTGCGGGGCGGCTTCATGAATCTCGGCCACGACAGCACCCCCGACATGTTCGGTTACGCGGTGCTCGAGGGCGTGGGGTTCGGGCTGCTGGACGCGATGAATGCGGCGCTTTCGGCAGGGGCGAGGGTCAATACCTGCGCGCTGGTGGGCGGCGGTGCACGCAGCGAATACTGGGCGCAATTACTGGCCAACATTCTGGATCGCGAGGTCTACACCTTGCACGGCAGCGAGCTGAGCGCCTGCATCGGTGCCGCGAAACTGGGCTTGCTGGCCATTGGGCAGGGCGCGGATCTGTTGCAGCAGGGCATGCCGGTCAAGGCGCGCTATCAGCCGATGGCGTCAGTGCAGCCCGTTTTGAAAGCACGGTATGGGAAGTTTCGCGGATTGCTGACGGCGGCGCAGGGGTTGCATCGCTAGCTGCGCCGTCCGGAGTCAAAAAGCCTTTCAGTGCACAGCCCAGGAACGCGGAGCCGGGGTATGGCTGAACTTGGAAATGCCCTTGACCCAGAACCGCCGATGGGACGTCTCATTGGGCGGCAGCAGCGGTTGGCTCGACCATTTCTGCTGGCGTCTGGACTCTTCGCGGTACGCTTTCCATTCCATGGCCTCTGCGGTGTCCTTGGCCGCGCGTTCGTCATCGAACCAGCCCAGAACGGACACCTCGCCCTGATCGCGACCATGTTCCACCAGCAGATAAATGTCGTACATACCTATGCCTTTTGCTCGAAGATTGTGGCCCGCTATTCGGGCTCTACGGATGGCTTATCGACAGATCAAGGCAAATGTTTAGGTTTCAAACCCCGTGCCCGGACCGGCGGCGACGCGGGCCAGAGCGTTCCCGGGCATGGCGGATGGGCTTATTCAGGCAGTGGCGTCAGCACCTCGCCGTTATCGTCGAGCAGGATGAATACCAGCAATTTGGCGGGTTTGGT
Organism: uncultured Pseudomonas sp.; assembly: GCA_963528485.1. Classification (GTDB taxonomy): domain Bacteria; phylum Pseudomonadota; class Gammaproteobacteria; order Pseudomonadales; family Pseudomonadaceae; genus Aquipseudomonas. The sequence goes on from CAURWS010000530.1 coordinate 3,351, forward strand.
CGCGCTGGCGTTGCGGGATTCGTAGTGCCTGGAGCCTGCGGGTTCGTACCAGGTCTGACCGACCTTGTAGGTGATCGCCTTGCCATCGTTGACCCGGGAAATCACTTCGCCCTCAAGCACGTAGGCAATGGCGCTGCCACTGTGACTATGAGGAATGGAGACCTGGCCCGGTTTGTAATCCACGGTCAGGACCATGGCTTTTTTGCCCGGCGCGTTGAGCATCGGGTGGTTTTCCAGCACGGTGACTTTTTCGTGTTTTTCATCGTGGGCCTGGGCGTTGAACGACAGCGGCAAGCACAGCGCCAGGCAGGAGAGGGCAGCGGCGAGGAGTTTCACAGGTTTCATGATCGGTTCTCGGAAAAGGGCACGGGCAGACGACCCGCTAAGCCTGGCGTGTCGTCTGCCACACTCCCAATC
>CAURWS010000531.1:0-3766 GCA_963528485.1 uncultured Pseudomonas sp.
GGACGGCGGAAAGCCGAGACGTCGATGGGGTTGATACTGTTGATGCCGCTGCCAATGAAGGTGCTTTCACCCCAGTTGACAACCTGCTTGCCCAGACGCACGGAACCCGGCTCGTCGCCAATGGACTAGTTGTGGTAGACGAAGGCGTCGAGCAGCTCGAAACCTGAGGACTTGGCAGCTTCCTTACGGCCCGAGTCGCTGATGTCCTTGAAATCGCGGCTTTAGTCCGTGAGTTCAAATTAGTACCAGTACTTGCCGCGCAGGAATACACCAGTGTCGCCGTATTTCAGTTCCAGATCGTGAATGCCCTTGAAGATCTTCGAAAAGGTTTCCCCACTTTTGAAGTTCAGGTGGCCGTCATCGGAGGTTTGCGAAAGACCGTGTCCGCCGTTGTTCGAACCGATGAGGTTCTTGTTGGCGTTCTGGGTCGACCAACTCGCACCGATGGAGAGCGAGGAGTCGAAATTACCTTCGATTTCACCGATGTTGAAACTGACGCCGAATGCAGGACCGGCGAGCGTAGAAGCGAGGCTGACGGCCAGAGGCAGTTTTGCCCGGCGCCAGAACTGGTTTGCTGATGTCATCGACGCTACTCCATGTGCTTTTATTTTTATGGCAGTGGGTGCTTCCAGAAACGACTCAGGCGGACGGGTCCGCAGTGCCTGGGTGTCAACGCGTATCGGGCAGCCCATGTGAAGCTGCTAAACGACAGGGCGTTTTTCTCCGGTTTCAACCTACTGCCGACTATAGCCAGCAGGTGCTACTGCTTGATCCCTCTAAAGTGTGATTTACAGCGTCAACGCCTCTAATCCGCAGATTTCGGCGCACCGACGGCGCGGCACAGGGAGGATGGCTGAATTTCGGAATTTGGCAAGGCAGACGCAAGCCAGACACGTTCACGACACATTGCCACGATCAGAATCGTGACAATGTGCGCGAAAAAAGAGGGCTCAGAGGGTCGAGAGGAAGGCGCTGTTAGTGCTCTGCCATTCGATGATGTCCAGGCGGATACGCTTCTTGTCGAGCTTGCCGACGCTGGTCTTGGGAATTTCGGTAACAAGGGCGATCTGGCTCGGGATTGCCCACTTGTTGATGTGCCCTTGCTCGACGAAAGGCTTGAGGTGTTCCTTCAGCGCCTTGGCGTCGATGACGTGACCTTCGTGAGCGACCAGCAGCGCAAACGGCCGCTCGCCCCACTGCGGATCGGCGATCCCCACCACTGCCACTTCGCGCACGCCGGGGTGACGGCTGCACAGGTCTTCGAGCTCCAGGGACGAGACCCACTCGCCGCCGGTCTTTATCACGTCCTTGATGCGGTCACGAATGTCGATGCCGCCCATGCTGTCCAGCGTCGCCACGTCACCCGTGTGCAACCAGCCGCCAGCCCACAGTTCGGCGCCCTTCTGCGGTTCGCGATAGTACCCCTCGGTCAGCCAGGGCGCGCGCAGCACCAGCTCACCCTGGGCTTCGCCATCGTTGGGCAGGAACTTGCCTTCGCTGTCGACGATCGCCGCTTCGACCAGCACGCCTGGCGCACCGGCCTTGATGCGGTAGGTGGTGCGTTCGTCTTCGCTGCCTGCCATCAGTTCGTCGTTCAAGTGCGCAACCGAGACCAGCGGCCCGGTTTCGGACATGCCGTACGCCGCCGTCAGCTGAATGCCCTTGGCCTTGGCGGCTTCATACAGCGAACGGTTGAGCGAGCTGCCGCCGATGATGATGTTCCAGCCGGTAAAATCGACGTCCTTGGCGGCCTTGGCGTTGAGCACCATTTGCATGATGGTCGGTACGCAGTGGGAGAAATTGACCTTCTCCTTGCGCCACAGCTCCACCAGTAATTCAGGATCGTAGCGGCCGGGGTAAACCTGTTTCACGCCCAGCATGGTCGCCGCATAGGGCACGCCCCAGGCGTGCACGTGGAACATCGGCGTGATCGGCATGTAGACCTTGTCGGTGCCCAGCAAGCCTTCGACGCTGCCCATGATCGTCGCCACGGCCATGGTGTGCAGCACCAGTTGACGATGGGTGAAGTACACCCCTTTCGGGTTGCCCGTCGTGCCGGTGGTATAGAAGGTGGTCGCCACCGAGTTCTCGTCGAAATCCTCGAACTGATAGGTCGAAGCGGCGGCGGCGAGCAGGGTTTCGTACTCGCCGACCAGGTTCGGCAAATCGGCGGTCTTGTCGGGTGTGTCGGTGAGCAGCAGGGTCTTTTCGACGGTGGTCAGTTTGCTGGCGAAACAGTTGTAGAGGGGCACGAACTCGCTGTTGACCAGCACGAACTTGTCTTCGGCGTGGTTCATGGTGAACAGGATCTGGTCCGGTGACAGGCGCACGTTGATGGTGTGAATCACCGCGCCGATCATGGGAATGGCAAACATGCATTCCAGATAACGATGGCTGTCCCAATCCATGACAGCCACGGTATCGCCCGCTTTCACCCCCGCCTCGGTCAGCACGTTCGCCAGGCGGCAGATGCGCTCGTTGAGGGTCAGATAGGAGTAGCGTGATTGGTCCCGGTAGACGATTTCCCGCGTTTTTTCATAGCGACTGCCCGACATCAGCAAGCGTTTGATCAACAGAGGGTACTGGTACGCGCCATCAGCTGGCGGAATCACGCGTGTCTGCAGCATAGGAATCCCTTTTCAAGATGCATTGGCGGTGCCGAAAATATGCACTCTAGAGCCTTCACTCGCCAGTCAAATCAGCCAAAGGGATGATTCGAATGACGAGTGACCCTGCAGGCATTACGCCATTTGAAAGGGCAAAACGGCCTCAAGCCAGCTGCGCAGAGGGGTGCTCGGCTGGCGTGCGGGGAAGAAAGTCACCGGACGAAGGCTGATGGTCAGACGCTGGAGATGCAGCGAATGGGCAGACCTCTTCACGAGCACGCCTACCCCACAGCAATCACGGCGACCGTGGAATCAGTGCATCTCGGTCAGCGCCAGCTTCAAACCCAGCGCCACCAGCACGCCGCCCATCGCCCGATCAAACCAGTGCCCCATGCGCGCAAAACCTGCACGCACGCGCTCCTGACTGAACAACCGCGCCACCAGGCAAAACCACACGCCGGTCGCAACCGCGAGGTAAACGCCATAACCGGCCTGCACCAGCAACGGCGTGTGCGGGTTGATCACCACGGTGAACAGCGACAGGAAAAACAGCGTGGCTTTCGGGTTCAGGCCGTTGGTCACGAATCCTGCGGTGAAGGCGCCGTGGGCGGTGCGCTCACCTTTGGCGATGTCGATTGGCGCGTCCGAGGCACTGGCCGGTTTGGCGCGCAGGGCCTTGTAGCCGATGTACAGCAGGTACGCGGCCGCCGCCCATTTCAGCGCGTTGAACAGCACGATGGATTGCGAAACGATCAGCCCGATGCCCAGCAGCGAATAGCCGACGTGCAAGAAGATCGCGCTGCCCACGCCCATGGCGGTGTAGGTGCCGGCCTTGCGACCGTGGGTGACGCTTTCGCGCACCACGACCGCGAAATCGGGACCGGGGCTGGCGACCGCCAGCAGGTGAATGAGGGCAACGGTGAAAAATTCCGTCCAGTACATCGAGGGGTCTCCAAGGCTCTTTCGCCAATGACATGCGCTGTTACGTTCGCTACCTTACCCCTCCCATCTTTCGAGCAAAAGGTACAGCTGATGTCCAGTCCAAGCAGAGCAGTTTTCCTCGATCACACCTCGTTGGATCTTGGCGATCTGGACCTCAGTCCATGGCGTGAAACCTTCGGCGAACTGGTTCTGCATGCCAGTACCACTGCCGATCAGGT
>CAURWS010000532.1:0-3753 GCA_963528485.1 uncultured Pseudomonas sp.
GGCCAGCACCAGGGCGTTGAGGGTCAGAGGATAGGTTTCAGGGTTGGTCGCCTGTTTCTCGATCAGGCAACCGAGGATGCGCACTTCGGCGCTGTTGAGTTGCAGGGTGTCTGCGCTGTCGGCATTGTTCTCGTTATCTTTCCCGGAATCCGGCTCGGTGGACATGACCCTTTCCCTACGTGTTGAAAAGGCTATGAGGGTAGGGGCTCGATGAGGTAAAAGACAAGCCGCGTTCGCATGCTCGACATGCCCGTCAATGCGACTCTCTCAATCAGGAACTGTCATGACCATTTCTCTTTACGCCGCTTCGATTCCTGTCTTCAAGCAAATGCTCACCGCGTTGAGCGCCGTGCTGGCCAAGGGTGAAGCCCATGCCACTGCCAAAAACATTCAGCCTGACGCCCTGCTGCAGGCGCGTCTGTTTCCGGACATGTTCCCGTTGGTGCGTCAGGTGCAGATCGCCGTCGACTTCGCCAAGGGCGCCGGTGCGCGTCTGTCCGGGATCGAGCCGCCGAAATACGAAGACACCGAAACCACCTTCGCCGACCTGCAAGCGCTGCTGACCAAGGTGCTGGCGTTCCTCGACACCGTCACCCCCGAGCAGGTCAACGGTCATGAAGAGCGTGAGATCGTGCTGCGTCCAGGCACCGATAAAGAGAAGCGCCTGAACACCCTGGCCTACCTGCTGCACTACTCGCTGCCGCAGTTCTTCTTCCACGTCACCACCGCCTACGACCTGCTGCGCCACAACGGCGTGGAAGTCGGCAAGCGCGACTACATCGGCTCGTTCTGATCGCCGTCGGGTCACCGCAACGCCGGATCGGGCTGAACGCCTGACCCCTGCCGCCGTCTGAAGTGTTCAGGCGGCGGTTTTGTTTCAAGGGGCTGTCGAGCGCCCACGTCTGTTACCCTTCGCAATCCGCTTTATGCCATCCCCGATTGACCGCTGCGCCCGCACCGGTTGTTTCGTCGTTCTGGAGATTTCATGTTTTTCCCCATTTACCTGTTGTCGGCAGCCGGTTTCACGGTCCTGACCACAGAGTTCGTCATCGTCGGCCTGTTGCCTGCCATCGCTCGCGATCTGGCCGTCACCATCCCTCAGGCCGGTCTGCTGGTCACGCTGTTCGCCTTTACCGTGGCATGTTTCGGCCCTTTTCTGACCGCGTATTTCTCGCGTTTCGAACGCAAGCGTCTGTTTATTTCGGTGTTGATCATGTTCGCCGTGGCCAATGCCGTGGCCGCCTTGGCGCCGAACATTGGTGTGATGGCCATTGCCCGGCTGATACCGGCGCTGGGTTTGCCGGTGTTCTGGGCGCTGGCCAGTGAGACGGCGGTGGACATCGTTGGCCCTGATTACGCGGGCCGGGCGATTGCCAAGATCGGCTTCGGTATCGTCTGCGCGACGGTGTTCGGCATTCCTGTCGGGACGTTGATCTCCGACGCCTTCGGCTGGCGCGCAGCGTTTGCGATGCTCTCGGTCCTGGCCTTCGCCAAGGCGTTGCTGCTTTTCATTTACCTGCCCCAGAGCGTGCACAAGGATCAGGCCTCGTTCCGCAGTCAGTTCCGCATCCTGCGCAACCCGTTGATGCAGGGCCATGTGCTGTTGTCGGTGCTGGTGTTCAGCGGCATGTTCACCGCGTACACCTATCTGGCCGACATGCTCGAACGTCTGGCGGGCTTCAACGGCACGGTGGTCGGCTGGTGCCTGATGGGCTTTGGCGCCGTAGGCCTTTTAGGGAACTCGCTGGGCGGGCGAATGGTCGACCGTCATCCGCTGATCGCCAGCCTGACCTTCTGCACCTTCATGATCGGCGGCATGGTTATGGTCGTGCCGAGCATGCAGTCATGGCCTGCGTTGGCGTTCGCGCTGGCGGTGTGGGGCGTGACCCAAGCGGCGCTGTTTCTGGTCAGTCACGTGCGACTGATGAAAGCCGCACCTCAGGCCCCGGCCTTTGCTGCATCGCTGAACATCGCCGGCGGCAATCTGGGGATTGGCCTGGGCGCGATCGTCGGTGGGCGGGTGATCGATCATCTGGGGCTGGACAACCTGGGTTTCGCTGCCGCTGGCATCATTCTGCTGTCGATTTTACTGGCGCTGCTGTTGATGGCCGCCAAGCCGAAAATCGCGACCTGCGATGCTTAATCAGTGAACAACTGGCGTCGCGCGCCCTCGGTGATGGCGACGATGCCAGGGTGCTTGACCTTGCGCTCGACCGAGATCGCGTAAAACGACTCGGTCACCGCGTCGGTCTGGCCAATCAGCTCGACGTCGTACTGCTCCATCACCTCGTCGGCAATCACGCTCGGCGCGATGAAGATCCCGCTGCCGGATTTGCCAAAGGCCTTCATCAAGGCGCTGTCGTCAAATTCCCCGACAATCTTCGGCTGCACATTCTGCTCGGCGAACCAGCGCATCAAACGGCTGCGTACGACGGTCTGCTGCCCGGGAATCAGTAGTGGTGCACCCTGCATGCCATGGGGAAAATTCTGCCCGTATGCCTTGGCCAGCGAGGCCGTGGCGAAAAAACTCACGCCGCACTCACCCAGCTTCTGGCTGTAACCCTTGATGTCCAGATGCGAGGGCATGGGACTGTCGGAAATCACCAGATCCAGCCGCTGAATGGCGAGATCCGCCAACAGCCGCTCCAACTGGTCTTCGCGGCAGGTGATGCGAATCGGCTCGCTCAATGCCATGGTCGGCGCGATGAGGCGATAGACGATGGATTTTGGCACCACATCGGCCACCCCGACGCGAAAGAGGATCTGCTGCTCATCGGGTTGCGCCCGTAATAACGCTTCAAGCTCGCCGCCCAACTGAAACATCTGCTCGGCGTAGGGCAGGGCGATTCGACCCGTTTCGGTCAATTCCAGCTGGCGTCCGACCCTTTTGAACAGCTCCACGCCGTAAGTTTGCTCCAGCAGGCTAAGCTGACCACTGATGGTTTGTGGCGTGAGGTTCAGCTGCTCGCAGGCGCGCACGATGCTGCCGGTCTTGGCCACCACCCAGAAGTAATGCAGTTGTCGGTAATTGAGCACGATGGAGGCCGCCTGAGAGTTCGTTAAAACCGAAGTATACGCCTGAAAAATACGAATTTTACTGAAGTGTTTCACTCCTTAGAATGCTGCCTTGTCCCCCCACACAACTCTGGATCACTGGTACATGGAATATCTTTTGGAACTGGCTGCAAGTCCCACGGCGTGGATTGCCCTGGCGACGCTGGTCGTCATGGAAATCGTCCTGGGTATCGATAACCTGATCTTCATCTCGATCCTGACCAACAAATTGCCTGTGCATCAGCGCACCAAGGCGCGGCGCATCGGTATCAGCATGGCGCTGATCCTGCGTCTGGGTTTGTTGACCACGGTGGCGTGGATCGTCCAGCTGACCGAGCCGGTCATCGAGGTGTTCGGCCAAGTGTTCTCCTGGAAAGACATGATCCTGATCGCCGGTGGTCTGTTCCTTGTCTGGAAAGCCACCACCGAGATCCATCACAGCATGGACATCAAAAGCGAAGAGGAACAGGCCGTTTCCAACACCGTGGCCCTGAGCATGGCCGCGGCGATCGGTCAGATCCTGATGCTTGACCTGGTGTTCTCGATCGACAGCATCGTGACTGCCGTGGGCATGACCGAACACTTGCCGATCATGGTCATCGCCGTGGTCGCTGCCGTGATCGTGATGCTGGTGGCGTCGGAGCCTTTGGCCAAGTTCATCAATGACAACCCGACGGTGGTCATGCTGGCTTTGGGCTT
>CAURWS010000533.1:0-3751 GCA_963528485.1 uncultured Pseudomonas sp.
GGATCAATCCAAAACAGCAACGACGCCCGCACCCACTACGCAGCACGAACAAAGCAAAGTTCACGCCTGAGCCGGACCGTTCAAGCGCGAGACTCTAAAACCGGTCAGCCTGTCATTGGGCTGACCGGTTTTTTTATGCGCGGTCACCGAGGTTCTCTATCTATAGAAGCTACACAGACCTGCAGAGACGCCAAACTGGCCTCAGCCCGGGACTGCCCCTGTACCAGCGTGCAGGATCGAGAATCCCTTCCCCAATATCCAATGCTCCTTTAGTCGAAAACCGGCTTGCGATTCACGAAGCCTTCACTACGCTTCAACGACTGCGACAGTCTGCCGCAGACCCCGTGAGACGCGGGCTTCAAGGTTTTGCGGAATTTCTGCGGTGGCAACCGGGAGGCTGAACCGATCAACGCGAGCATCGAGCGTTGACACTACTATCGTATTAATGGCCGGGACCGGTGGTATACTCGCCGCCGGTGACCATAGGGTCATTGGGGGCCGAGCCATCTGAAACGAGACTTTCAGCCCTCGACAGGCTGGACCGTTACCGCGATCCAACCGCTTGACGCTCGACTGATGTACCCCATATCACGCGACGAAATTCTCGACTTTCGGCTCATCGATACCTTGGGCGAAAGTGCCTACCCTGCGCATCTCGAAATTTTGTGTACGCTCAGCAAAGAAGAGAGTTATCCCGAAAATGTCCAACCGCTCGAAGATCATCTATACCTTCACCGACGAAGCTCCTGCCCTCGCCACCTACTCACTGCTGCCGATCATCGAAGCGTTCACCGCTTCGGCTGACATCGCCGTCGAGACTCGCGACATCTCCCTTGCAGCCCGTATCCTTGCCAGCTTCCCTGAGCAGCTGGGCGACAAGAAGGTTTCCGACGATCTGGCAGAGCTGGGTGAACTGGCTACCACGCCGGAAGCCAACATCATCAAGCTGCCGAACATCAGCGCCTCGGTTCCACAACTGAAGGCCGCGATCAAGGAGCTGCAAGCCAAGGGCTACAACGTCCCGAACTACCCGGACGAAGTCGTGACCGAAGCCGACAAGGCAGCCCAGGCTGGCTACGACAAGGTAAAAGGCAGCGCCGTGAACCCGGTTCTGCGTGAAGGTAACTCCGATCGCCGCGCACCGCTTTCGGTCAAGAACTACGCGCGCAAGCACCCGCACAAGATGGGCGCCTGGGCAGCAGACTCCAAGTCCCACGTTGCCCACATGGACAGCGGCGACTTCTACGGCAGCGAAAAATCCGCGCTGATCGAAAACGCCGGCTCCGTGAAGATCGAACTGATCGGCAAGGACAGCAAGAACACCGTCCTGAAAGAAAAGACCCCGGTCCTGGCCGCTGAAATCATCGACTGCGCCGTGATGAGCAAGAAGGCGCTGCGCGCTTTCGTGGCCAAAGAGATCGAAGACGCCAAGAAGCTGGGCGTGCTGTTCTCCGTTCACCTGAAAGCCACCATGATGAAGGTCTCCGACCCGATCATGTTTGGTGAGTTCGTTGCCGAGTACTACCAGGACGCGCTGAAAAAGCACGCTGAAGTCCTGAAGGAAATCGGCTTCAACCTGCACAACGGCATCGGCGACCTGTACGCCCGCATCAAGGATCTGCCCGCTGACCAGCAGGCGCAGATCGAAGCGGACGTCAAAGCCGTATACGCAACACGCCCTGCTCTGGCGATGGTCAACTCCGACAAGGGCATCACCAACCTGCACGTACCGAGCGACGTCATCGTCGACGCCTCGATGCCTGCGATGATTCGTGATTCCGGCAAGATGTGGAACAACGACGGCGTCCTGCAGGACACCAAGGCCGTGATCCCGGATCGCTGCTACGCCACCATCTACCAGGCTGTCATCGAAGACTGCAAGAAGCACGGCGCCTTCGATCCGACCACCATGGGCAGCGTGCCGAACGTTGGCCTGATGGCGCAGAAAGCCGAAGAGTACGGCTCGCACAACAAGACCTTCCAGATCGAAGCTGACGGCGTGGTCCGCGTCACCGACGACAAAGGTCAGGTGCTGATGGAGCAGAACGTTGAAGCGGGCGACATCTTCCGCATGTGCCAGACCAAAGACGCGCCGATCCAGGACTGGGTCAAACTGGCCGTCAACCGTTCGCGCCTGAGCAACACCCCGGCCATTTTCTGGCTGGACCCACAGCGCGCCCACGACGCCGCGATGATCAAGAAGGTCGAGAAGTACCTGAAAGATCACGACACCACCGGCCTGGACATCACCATCAAGTCGCCCGTCGACGCGATGAAGGTTTCCCTGGAGCGTATCCGCGCTGGCAAGGACACCATCTCGGTCACCGGTAACGTACTGCGTGACTACCTGACCGACCTGTTCCCGATCATGGAACTGGGCACCAGCGCCAAGATGCTGTCGATCGTTCCGCTGATGAACGGCGGCGGTCTGTTCGAAACCGGCGCTGGCGGTTCGGCTCCGAAGCACGTTCAGCAGCTCAACGAAGAGAACTTCCTGCGTTGGGACTCGCTGGGCGAATTCCTGGCACTGGCCGCTTCCCTGGAGCACCTGGGCAACGTCTACAACAACCCGAAAGCACTGGTACTTGCCACTGCCCTGGACAAGGCCACCGGCCAGTTCCTGGACAACAACAAGTCGCCATCGCGCAAGGTTGGTGGTATCGACAACCGCGGCAGCCACTTCTACCTGGCGACCTACTGGGCTCAGGCCCTGGCCGCTCAGACCGAAGATAAAGAGCTGCAAGCCAAGTTCACCCAGCTGGCCAAAACCCTGACCGACAACGAAGCGACCATCGTCGCCGAGCTGAACGGCGTACAGGGCAAGCCTCTGGACATCGGTGGCTACTACTTCGCTACTCCGGAACTGGCCAGCAAAGCCATGCGTCCGAGCAAGACCCTGAACGACGCGATCAACGCGCTGAAGTAAGGCTTGCCGGATGGGCGGCTAAGGCCGTCGAACGCAACATGAAAACCCCGGCCTTGTGCCGGGGTTTTCTATTTAAAGGAGACCTGCTCATGACTTGGCAACCCCACATCACCGTCGCTACCATCGTCGAAGACAAAGGCCGCTTCCTCTTCGTCGAGGAGACCAAACACGGCAAGCGTGTGCTCAATCAGCCCGCCGGCCATCTGGAAGCCAATGAAACCCTGCTCGAGGCGGCCATTCGCGAAACCCTGGAAGAAACCGCCTGGGACGTCGAGCTGACCGGCGTGGTCGGCATCTATCTGTATACCGCGCCCAGCAATGGCGTGACCTACCAACGCGTGTGCTTCGCTGCCAAACCGCTCAAGCATCATCCCGAGCGCGAGCTGGACACCGACATCGATGGCGCCCTGTGGCTGACCCGTGAGGAGCTGGCCAGCCAACCCGATCGCTGGCGCAGCCATCTGGTGCTCGACTGCCTTGACCACTACCTCGCAGGCCCCGTGCACAGCCTCGATGTGGTGCGCAACTGAATAGCTTTTAGCCTTGGCGTCGACTCCCTGATAGAATCGCGTCCTTTTCCAGACTACCCATCGAAACCCTATGTCTGATTCAGCTTCCAATACAGCAAAGAAACGCGTCATCGTCGGCATGTCCGGCGGCGTGGATTCTTCGGTCTCCGCCCTTCTGCTCATCGAGCAGGGGTATCAGGTGGAAGGCCTGTTCATGAAGAACTGGGAAGAAGACGACGGAACGGAATACTGCACCGCCATGGACGACCTCGCGGACGCCCAGGCCGTGTGCGACCGGATCGGTATCAAGCTGCAC
>CAURWS010000534.1:0-3745 GCA_963528485.1 uncultured Pseudomonas sp.
ACCCACCACCGTTCCGGCTTCACCTATCTGGTGGCCAAGGCGCTGGGCTACCCGCGAATCAAAGGCTACGCCGGTTCGTGGGGCGAGTGGGGCAACCACCCGGACACACCGATCGAGAAATAACCGCCGCGTGCGCGAACGGCTTTTCCCTTTTTTTGAAATGCTTTAGGAATCTTGATGAAACAGCGTCTGTTTATCCTTTTCCAATACCTGCTTCCCCACCACCTGCTGTCGCGTCTGGCCGGCTGCGTTGCCGAGTGCCGCGTGCGCTGGTTCAAGAATGCGTTCACCCAATGGTTCGTGCGCCGCTATCAGGTCGACATGTCCCAGGCGCTGGTGGAAGACGTCACCGCCTACCCGCACTTCAACGACTTCTTCACCCGCGCGCTGAAACCGGGCGCACGCCCGCTGGATGAAACGCCGGGCGCGATTCTCTGCCCTGCCGACGGCGCAGTGAGCCAGCTGGGCCCGATCGACCACGGTCGTATTTTCCAGGCCAAGGGCCACAGCTTCAGCGCCCTGGAGTTGCTGGGTGGCGATGCGCGCCTGTCCGCGCCGTTCATGGGCGGCGAATTCGCCACCATTTACCTGTCGCCCAAGGACTACCACCGCGTGCACATGCCGCTGGCAGGCACCCTGCGCGAGATGGTCTATGTGCCGGGTCGCCTGTTCTCGGTCAACCAGACCACCGCTGAAAACGTGCCGGAGCTGTTCGCCCGCAACGAGCGCGTCGTCTGCCTGTTCGACACCGAGCGCGGCCCGATGGCCGTGGTACTGGTCGGCGCGATGATCGTGGCCTCGGTCGAGACCGTCTGGGCCGGTCTGGTGACGCCACCCAAGCGCGAGCTGAAAACCTTCCGCTACGACGAAGCCGCCCGCGCACCGATCCATCTGGAAAAAGGCGCCGAGCTGGGCCGCTTCAAACTGGGCTCCACCGCCATCGTGCTGTTCGGCCCCAATCAGGTGAAATGGGCCGAGCAACTGGCTGCAGGTTCGCCGACGCAAATGGGTCAACTGCTGGCCACTCCCGTTCAGGCCTGATTTTTGCCTGAAAGATCCTGAAACGTTTTTTTGGCGGGCCCCTTATCACTCGATGAGGCCCGCCTTGGGTCGTCCGAAATTCGCTGTATCAGCCTAGATACAATGTCATTTTGATATTAAGGGCTGCCACTCTTGGCCGATGCTGGTAAAGTCGTCCATCGGTGTTGTAGGAAACTTCGCTTTCAATTGACGTAAACTTGCTCGTTTCGCTGGTCAACGTGCCACTGCACCGCAGTTACATGAAGCCATTCGGGCCAGTAGTTTGTTGGAGTTTGCCTGTCACATGAGTAACTTAAGTCTCCCACTGCTGTTGCGCGCACCTGTGCCGACGCAGTCGAGCCTGTCGTTCTGTGACGCGACGCCCAAAGATCTGAAGCGCTGGATCTCCACCCTGCCCAAAGCCAACCTTGGCGAAATGGCCCGTCAGCTGTATCAGGGCCTCGGTGAACTCAACCAGCTGCTTACCCCCAGCGACAATCGCCTGCAACTGCTCGAACTGCTGCGCCCGGAAGTGTCTTTCGTGTGCAAGCACCTGGAGCGGCATTTCCTGAATCAATCGGTAGTACTGGAAGAGCGGCCGCGCAAAGTCGCCAACCTGTGTCAGGCGCTGCAGAATCATCTGGCGATTGGCTACAAGCAGATCATCGCCAGGATCGCCCCCAAATTCAGCCGGGACCGTGCAACGCTGCTGACCACAGCCCTGCAACGCGCCCTGCATTGCCTCAACGGCCCGCTCATTCGCGCCAATCAGCTCTACTGCCCGGTGCAGGATGGCTTGTGGCTTGAGCTGCACCAGATCTATCAGATTGCCCGGCAGAATCAGCTACATAATGTGCCGGTTGCCGACAATCAGGCCCACCACACTCGTACGCTGACGGTCGAACAGACCTACATCGTGGCGCTGCTGATGGGCTGCTCGCGTTGCAACCAGATGCGTCAGCACAATATCGGCAAGCTGGCTGATGCGCTGGATGCCTGGAGTTCGATGGTCACCCTGCAACAGCCGACCGACGACTCGAGCCTGTATGCCGTGGCGTACGGCACCGACACCGCACCACGCTACACCTCGCTGTACGCCGAGGATCAACGCGCGAACCTGCTGGGCATCAACCCTCGCCCGCTGTCGGCGGCCTTGCAGCGCTACATCGAGACACCCATCGAGCAGCGCACCCAGTCGTATCTGCACGTGCCGCCCGGCCTGTCGATCGACGTGCTCCAGCATCTCGCGGCAGCATTGGGGGACGTCTCCGAGCGCGCCTTTCAGCGCACTCCGGGCCAGGGCACGCTGACCGTCTGCGTGGGCATGAGCGCCCTGCACTACTTCGTCGGAGGGCAGAAATGCTTCAGCGACCTGCTGCTGGTGCCCACCGCTACAGTCAGCAAAGTCGCCGATTACACGCTGCAACCCCTCGAACCACAGAAACTCGATCCATGGAGTCAGGCGATCGACGTTCAACGCACCGGCACATCCAGCACCATGCTGCCGTTTGAAGAGATCGAGTATCAAGGCAGCGAAGCTGAAGCCGCGGCCGCCGCCGACGGCCAGAAAGGCTTTGCGACCTACAACCTCAATATCGTCAACCACAGCCCCGGTGGCTATTGCCTGGCTTGGCCCAAAGAGGTGCCCGATCAGCTGCAGGCCGGTGAGATGATCGGCATTCAGGATCATGGCCATGGCTGGAGTATTGCGGTAGTGCGCTGGGTGCGTCAGGTGCGCGGCGGCGGTACGCAGATGGGCGTCGAGCTGATCGCCCCGTTCGCCCAGGCCTGCGGCATGCAGCTGCTGCGCGCTGAGCAGAGCAGCCAGTACCTGCGCGCGCTGCTGTTGCCTGAAGTGCGGGCTATGGATGTGCCCGCAACCGTCATCGCCCCTCGCTTGCCGTTCGACGATGGGAGCAAGGTGATGATCAACAGCAATGGCGATGAGCGTCGCGCCACCTTGAGCGGCCGTCGCGCGACGACCGGCAGCTACAACCAGTTCGAATACGAGATTCTTGACGAACCGAAGAAGTCTGCCCCAGACGCAGGTCCGGAGCAGGAATTCGATTCGTTGTGGACGGTGCTGTAAAAGCTGCACAGCACTTGAGCGGACAACGATTGGCGTGGGAGTGAGCTTGCTCACCAATGCTGACCTTCAGCCCCATACCTGCAGCGGTGACAGCCCCCCCTTCGTGAGCACGCTCACTCCCACCGCTCACCTCAGACGTTCAATCTGCTTTACCGGCCCCGGCCTTCCCGGTCGCGGAAGCCCAGCAGGTACAGCACACCATCGAGCCCGAGCGTCGAGATCGCCTGCTTCGCGGACTGCTTGACCAGCGGCTTGGCACGGAACGCCACACCCAGGCCTGCGATGGCCAGCATGGGCAAGTCATTGGCGCCGTCGCCGACTGCGATGGTCTGCTCCAGGCTCAGCCCTTCCTTGATCGCCAGTTCACGCAATAGATCGGCCTTACGCTGCGCATCGACGATAGGCTCGACAGCAACGCCGGTGCACTGGCCGTCAACCACTTCCAGCTCGTTGGCGAAGATGTAGTCGATGCCCAGCTTGGCCTGCAGCTGGCGAGCGAAGTAGGTGAAGCCGCCCGACAGGATCGCGGTCTTGTAGCCCAGACGCTTGAGCTCGGCGAACAGGGTTTCTGCGCCTTCGGTCAGACGCAGCGACGCGCCGATCTCGTCCAGCACCTCGATGTCCAGCCCCTTGAGC
>CAURWS010000535.1:0-3744 GCA_963528485.1 uncultured Pseudomonas sp.
CCTTGGGCTTCGACATTGTCGTGCACTCGACCACCAAATATCTCAATGGCCACTCCGACGTTATCGGCGGCATTGCCGTGGTCGGGCAGAACGCGGAACTGGCCGAACGCCTCGGGTTTCTGCAGAACTCGGTGGGTTCGATTGCCGGGCCGTTTGACGCCTTTCTTACCCTGCGCGGCGTGAAAACCCTGGCCCTGCGCATGGAACGCCACTGCAGCAACGCACTGGAACTGGCGCAATGGCTGGAGCGCCAGCCGCAGGTGGCGCGGGTCTACTACCCCGGCCTGCCGAGCCACCCACAGCATGCGTTGGCCTGCCGGCAGATGCGCGGGTTTGGCGGGATGATTTCTCTGGACCTCAACACGGATCTGGCCGGCACTCGGCGCTTTCTGGAGCAGGTCGAAATCTTTGCGCTGGCTGAAAGCCTCGGCGGCGTGGAAAGCCTGATCGAGCACCCGGGGATCATGACCCACGCCAGCATCCCTGCCGAAAACCGCGCGAAGCTAGGGATCGGCGACTCGCTGGTGCGGCTGTCAGTGGGCATCGAAGACGTCGAAGACCTGCGCGCCGATCTGGCGCAGGCGTTAGAGGCCATTTGAGACAGCGTTTGCCATTACAGCGCGTAGGGATATTGTTGCCGGATTGGTAACAGAGCTTTGCCAAAAGATGGATGGTTGAAACTTTGATAGCTTGCTAACGTTTACCTCATCAAATCCGCCGATTTGATGGATGTCCTTCAGGCCGCTAAACCGTCCGAGATAACGGGTTAGCGGCTTTTTTATGATCGGTCAGAACCCGATTGTCGCCGACAGCAAATAGGTCCTCGGCGTCGCCAGGGTCAAACCCGGTTCGCTGTCGTCCGATGCCCCTGCCGAACTCCAGTAACGCTTGTCCATGACGTTCTCCACGCTGGCACGCAGGGTCACGTCTTTCTGGTCGACCTTGAAGGCATAGCGCGCTCCCACGTCAAACCGCTCCCAGGCATCAATAGACTTGCTGTTGGCCTGGTCCAGGTACTGCGAGCTGGAGTACATTCCGCGCCCGGTCAACGTCAGGCCCTGCACCTGTGGCACGTCCCACTCGGCGCCCAGGTTGACGTTGTATTTCGGCGTCGCAGGCGCGCGGTTGCCGTCGAAGGCGCCGCCGACGGTGTGGGTCAGTTCGCTGTCGATGTACATCACCCCGCCCAGCAGGCGTAAGCCCTTGATCGGCTCACCGAACGCGCTCAGCTCCACCCCGCTGTTATCCCGTTTGCCGTTTGGCCCGAACACTCGCGAGGTGGCGTTGGTCTCGTAGGCCGGCTGCTTGATGCGAAACGCCGCCGCGGTCAGGGCGAAAGAACCGAGGTCGTACTTGGCGCCCACTTCCACCTGACGGCTGATGAACGGCGGGAAGATTTCGTCTTCGTTGATCGAGGTCGACGGCGCGATCTTGCCCTGACTCAAACCTTCCTGATAGTTGACGTACAGCGACAGCTGATCAGTAGCCTTGAACAACAAGCCACCTGAAGGCGAGACCTTTTCTTCGTCGTAGGAGGTGTCGCCTTTGACCCCGTCGGTCCAGTCGTCGACCTTTACCCGCTGCCAGCGCGCGCCGAGGGTCAGCAACAGGCGGTCCTCGAAAAAGCCCAGCGTGTCGGACAGCGCCACGCCGCTGAAGCGGTTTTCGGTGTAGACCTTGGCATCCTGGCGCGTCGGCGTGACGGGTGTCGGCGTGTCCACCGGGTTGAACAGGTTGCTCGGCGAGGCCGCATAGCGCGCGCCGCCGTTAGTGAAGTCCATGTAGAAGAAGCTGGCCGCCAGATTGACCTCGTGGCTGACGGGGCCGGTGTGGAACCAGTTGCGCACCCCGGCGGTGGCCGTACGCACGTTCTCGTCACGGGTGAAATCACGCGGCTGCACGCTGAAATCCCCGGCGTTGTTGGTGATCGACACGGCATGACGCAGGAAGTCGTGATCGCTTTTGCGCGCCCCCACACCACCGTAGACCATCACTGAATCGCTGACGTCGTACTCGCCATTGACCGCGCCAAAGGTGTCTTCGGTGCGCGCCTTGCTCCAAGCTTGGGCGTAGTTGCGATGCACGTCGTTGGCGTTGGGCACCTGGGCATTGGCACCGATCTGCACCCGCTCCTGGGGCGCATCGGTGTTGCGTTCGGTGTGGCCGATGTCGGTGGAAAGCCGCAGCCGATCGCCGCGAAAATCCAGCCCCAACACCGCCATCTCGCGGTCGACGCTCTGGTGATCCCACTCGGTGTCGCCCGACTGCTTCACACCGTTGAAGCGAATGCCGAACTGATCCCCCTCGCCAAACCGGCGCCCGACATCCACCGCCCCGCCCACCTGATTGTTCGAGGCATAGCTGGTGGTAAATTCGGTGATGGGTTTATCGGTAGCGCGCTTGGGCACCACGTTGATGCCGCCGCCGACGCTGCCTCGCGGCGAAATGCCGTTGATGAGCTGGCTCGGACCTTTGAGGATGTCGACGCGCTCGGCCATTTCCATGTCGATGCTGTAGGTCGGGAGGATGCCGTACAGGCCGTTGTAAGACACGTCGCTGTTGAACAGGCTGAAACCGCGGATGGTGAACTGCTCGTAACGGCCGCCCGCCGGGTTGGTCGCGCGCACTGAAGGGTCGCTGGCGACCAGATCTCCGAGGGTCCGCGCTTGCAGGTTCTTTACTGCTTCCTGGGTGTAAGTGGTCTGGCTGAACGGGGTGTCCATGAAATCCCGACTGCCAAGCAGGCCTTGGGAGCCACGCCGAGCAATCTGGCCACCGGCATAGGCCTGGCCGTCGCTGGTGTCGGTCGCGCCAAGAATCGAGGTCGGCGCCAGTTGCAGGCTGCTGCCGTCCGGCGCCGAAACGAGGGTGTAGGCCTGCTCGCCCACCGACACCAGTTGCAGCCCGGAACCCTGCAGCAAACGGGCAAAGCCCTCTTCCACGGCGTAGCTGCCGGACAACCCGGCGCTGTTGCGGCCGCTCACCAACGCGGGGTCCACCGACAGATTGACCCCGGCCAGCCCTGCAAAACGGGTCAGCGCCGCGCCGAGACTGCCGGCAGGCACCTCGTAACTGCGACGGCTGATTGTTTCGGCCCAACTGGGCGCAATGAAAAACGGGCTGGAACTCAAGGTCAGCAACAGGCTGAAGTGCAACAGCGGGCGCAGGCGATAAGGCGAAGCAGCGGGCATGGCGGAAAGCTCTCGTATTTTGTTCACTTAGCTGGAATGACCGGCGAAGTGAAAAAAAGGGACAGGCTTCACGCGATTTTTTTCGGTGATGGGTTTTGGCGCGGCACCAGGGTGACCCAGAAGCGTGTTCGCGAATGCACGTCCAGCGGCAGGCTGGCGGCCAACAGCGAGAGAATGCGGTCGGTGCTATCGAGGCGAAAACTGCCCGTGACGCGCAGGTTTTCCAGCTCAGGCTCCCAACGCAGCAGCCCCGGACGGTAGCGAGCCAACTCACGCAAAAAATCCCCCAGCGGCTGGTTCTGCACGCTGAGCACGCCGTCTTTCCAGCCCGGCAAGGTGGCGTCAAACGCGCTGATCGCCCCGGCACCGGAGCGTTGCAGGCTGATCTGCTCGCCAGCGCGCAACGTCAGCACCGGCCCCTGAAGCGGCTGCAACTGGACGCTGCCGCTGACTACCTGCACGCGGCAGCTGTCATCGGTGAGGCGCACGCAGATTTCACTCTGGCTGACGACGATCCGCCCGTACAGCCCTTGGACCGTCAGCGGCAGGCTGC
>CAURWS010000536.1:0-3740 GCA_963528485.1 uncultured Pseudomonas sp.
GGCCTGGACCGTGCTCGGCTGCGGCTTTGAGCACGTTGAGCTGGACGAAATCGTCTCCTTCACCGCCGTCAGCAACCTGCCTTCGCAAAAGGTCATGCAGGCCATTGGCATGCAGAACAACCCCACCGACGATTTCGAGCACCCCAACCTGCCCGCCGGACACCCGTTGCGGCCGCACGTGCTTTACCGCATCAACCGCCAGCAGTGGCTTGCGACGTTGTGACCGATGTGAAGGGCGCGAACCCCGCGGCAAAGATCTGTATCATTTCGCCTGACCGCCACGTTCGCCGCCATTTGGCGCCCGTGGCCGGATTTGCCTGTGATGACTGTCTGTGAGGAGCCCTGAATGAGCCACGTGCTGGATGATCTGGTGTCGCTGTTGAGCCTGGAGCCCATCGAAGAAAACCTCTTCCGTGGCCGCAGCCAGGACCTGGGCTTTCGCCAGCTGTTTGGCGGGCAAGTGCTGGGGCAGTCGCTGTCGGCGGCGAGCAAGACCGTTGAAGACGAGCGCCACGTTCATTCGCTGCACGGTTACTTCCTGCGTCCGGGCGATGCGCATTTGCCGGTGGTCTATCAGGTCGACCGCGTACGCGATGGCGGCAGTTTCAGCACCCGGCGCGTGACGGCGATCCAGAAGGGCAATCCGATCTTCACCTGCAGCGCGTCGTTCCAGTACGACGAAGAAGGCTTCGAGCACCAGAGCCAGATGCCGCAGGTGGTGGGGCCGGAAAACCTGGCCTCCGAGCTTGAGCTGATGCGCCAGCGCGAGCACCTGATTCCCGATCACATGAAAGACAAGCTGCTGTGCCCGAAACCCATCGAGTTTCGCCCGGTGACCGAGTCCGACCCCTACAACCCCAAGCCGAGCGATCCGGTCAAGTACGTGTGGTTCCGCGCCGACGGCACCCTGCCGGACATCCCGGCGCTGCACAAATACATGCTCGCCTACGCTTCGGACTTCAACCTGCTGACCACCTCATTGCTGCCCCATGGCAAGACGGTCTGGCAGAAAGACATGCAGATCGCCAGCCTCGATCACTCGTTGTGGTTCCACGGCGAATTGCGTGCTGACGAATGGCTGCTTTACGCCATGGACAGCCCGTGGGCGGGGAATTCCCGTGGTTTCTCCCGAGGCAGCGTATACAACCGCGCGGGCAAGCTGGTGGCCTCGGTCAGCCAGGAAGGCCTGATTCGTCATCGCAAGGACTGGGCATGAGCCTTTCGCAACTGCGTCACTGGGTGTTCGACATGGATGGCACCCTGACCATCGCCGTGCATGATTTTCCGGCGATCAAGCGCGCCCTGAGCATTCCCCAGGAAGACGACATTCTTGGCCATCTCGCCGCTTTGCCCGCTGATGTCGCGGCGGCCAAACACGCGTGGCTGCTGGAGCACGAGCGCAAGCTGGCCGTGGCATCCAAACCCGCGGTGGGTGCGGTTGAACTGGTGCGTGAGTTGGCCGGCAGGGGCTATCGGCTTGGCATTCTCACACGCAACGCCCGCGAGTTGGCCCATGTGACGCTGGAGGCCATCGGCATCGCTGACTGCTTTGATGTCGATGATGTGCTGGGCCGCGACGAAGCGCCGCCCAAGCCCGATCCGGCCGGCCTGCTGAAGCTGGCCCAGGCGTGGAATATCGAGCCGTCGCACATGGTGATGGTGGGCGATTACCAGTTCGATCTGGCGTGTGGCAAGGCGGCGGGCGCGCGCACCGTGCTGGTCAACCTGCCCGAGAATCCGTGGCCGGAGCTGACCGATTGGCATGCGGATGATTGCGTGGCGTTGAAGGCGATGCTGCGGGAAAACGTCGGAATCTGATGGCAACACCCAACCGGTGGGAGTGAGCTTGCTCGCGATAGCGTAGTGTCAGCCACCGTTGTATGTGACTGATCCTCCCTGATCGCGAGCAAGCTCACTCCTGCAATGGTGTGATGCGAGACGACCGCGCCGTGTCAGTTGCCCTTGAACAACGCCGCCTGTCCTTCAGGCGAGGTGAACATCGCGTTGCCGTTGTGGCCGACACCCTTTACCTCGATCAGACGCTGATTCAACCCTTCCGGATGACGCTTGGTCAGGTAATCGAAGTAGTTGTGGCCCCGCACCAGGCGGAACGGCCCCTGTGCTTCGGCGCCGCAGTCCTTGTCCAGTGCCGGGTGGTTCGGGTCGGTGTCCTGATCGCCCAACAGGTATGTGACATCACGCTTCACGTACGCCGCTTCCAGCTCCGCCGGGGTGGCCTTGCCTGCGTAAGGCGGCAATTTGTTCATGCCGTACTTCCAGGTGTCGAACGCCGGGCAGGTCGCAACCGTTACTGGCAATGGCCGGGTCGCGTCGAAGTAACCATAGGACGACGGGTTGGCAATCACGTAACGCAGCTTGATGCCTTCCTTCTTCAGCAGCGCGTCTTCCTTGCCGCCGATCATCGCGTAACGCTGCACCACCTGGGCGCCACCGGAGTGACCGGCAATCACGATTTCCTTCAGGTTCGGGAACAGCTTGCTGTCCGAGAGACGCTTGAGGATGTGGTCGATCACCACGAACGAACTGATCGGCTTGGCGCCCAGGGACTTGTCGCCCGCCATCCAGTCATTGCCGTGCCAGCGCAGGATGTTCTCCGGCAGGTGGTGCGCGGTGATGTCCTTCTCATCAAGGAACTGCGGCGCAATCAGCAGCGTTTTGGAGCGCTGCTTGGACTGGTTCGCGGCGCGCTCGACGCTGCGCAGGTAGGTCTGGGCATTGCGCAGACGGCCATGGAAAACGATTACCACCCGCTGAATCTGAGGGCTGGGATGTACCCAGTTCTGGCTCAGGCCCAGCGTGGCCTGGGACGTCCCGTTGATCAGCAGCCGGTCGGGGCTGATGGATTTGACCGCCTGATCCGCAGCATGAGCGGTAACGCTCATCAGGGTGCCCAACAACAGGATCGAAAGCGGTTTCATCATGTGATCAGAGGCTCTTGGCGGCGAACGTATCGCATTGGTTGATTTGTCCCTGGGCAAAACCTGTCTTGAACCAGCGAACCCGCTGGGCAGACGTCCCGTGAGTGAACGAGTCAGGCACTACACGCCCTTGGCTTTGTTGTTGCAAACGGTCATCGCCAATGGCGTTGGCCGCAGTCAGCGCCTCTTCAATATCACCGGGTTCAAGCCAGTTCAAACGCTTTTGTGCGTTAAAGGCCCAAACACCGGCGAGGCAGTCAGCCTGCAACTCCTGGCGCACCAGCAGACCGTTATCACCCTCCATGCGCATTCCACGCTGGCGAGCGGCGTCAACTTTAGCTGAAACCCCCAGCAAGGTCTGCACATGATGGCCAACTTCATGTGCAATCACGTACGCCTGAGCGAAATCCCCGGCGGCCTTGAAGCGCTGGCTCATCTCGCGGAAGAATTCCATGTCCAGATACACCCGCTGATCCGCCGGGCAATAGAACGGGCCACTTGCTGATGAAGCGAAGCCGCAGGCCGACTGCACCTGGCCGCGAAACAGGATCAGCGTGGGATTTTTGTACTGCCGACCGGCCTGCTGGAAGATCTGACCCCAAGTGTCTTCGGTGTCGCCAAGAATCGCCCGCACGAAATCGGCCTGTTCGTCGTTGGCCGGCGGCGCCTGGCGGGTCTGTGGGTTGACCGCCGTGGTCTGCTGGGTGCCCATTTTCCCGGCGATATGCCCGAGAATCTGCATCGGGTCCTGCCCGGTCACCAGGCCGATAGCAACGATGATCACGATACCGCCAACCCCCA
>CAURWS010000537.1:0-3738 GCA_963528485.1 uncultured Pseudomonas sp.
CATTGTCGCGACAGCTCAAGGCCGGCGCGCCCCACGGCACCAGCGATGGCCTGATCGAAGGCCTGAAGCTGCTCGAACAACTGGACACCCGCGCCGCGCTGCAGGCCTATCGTGGCCCGCAGTTGCACCTGTTTGGTGGCCTCGATGCGCTGGTGCCCGCCGAAGCGTCGGCCGATCTGCTCAATCTCTTGCCTGACATCGAAGTCGGCATGATCGAGCAGGCCAGTCACGCGTTCATCCTGGAAAACCCCCACGGCGTGGCCGCAGCGATCCAGGCGTTCCTACATGAGTCCGGTGATGACTGATCTTTCCCACTGCGCGGTGCTCAAGGCCGTGAAACAGCAACAGGCGACAACCCCAAGCCATTTGCCCGACAAGCGTCAGGTGGCGGCGTCCTTCTCCAAGGCAGCGGCCAGTTACGACAGTGTCGCCGAGTTGCAGCGCGCCGTCGGCACCGAGCTGATGTCGCGTCTGCCTGATATGGCGCCTGCCCTCTGGCTCGATCTGGGCAGCGGCACCGGGTATTTCAGCCGTGTGCTGGCTGAGCGTTTCCCTCACAGCGAAGGCCTGGCGCTGGACATCGCCGAAGGCATGCTCAAACACGCCCGCCCACTCGGCGGCGCGCAGCATTACGTGGCGGGCGACGCTGAAAACCTGCCCCTGCGCGATGCCAGCGTCGAGCTGATGTTCTCAAGCCTGGCAGTGCAGTGGTGCTCGGATTTCGCCTCGGTGCTGGCTGAGGCCAAGCGCGTGCTGCAGCCCGGCGGCATGTTCGGTTTTGCCAGCCTGTGCGTCGGCACGTTGTACGAGCTGCGCGACAGCTGGCAGGCCGTGGATGGCATGGTGCATGTGAATCGCTTCCGCGAGTTCGAGGACTATCAGCAGCTGTGCGCCGCCAGTGGTTTGCAGGTGCGCAGCCTGAATGTGTTGCCTCATGTGTTGCATTACCCGGACGTGCGCAGCCTGACCCACGAATTGAAGGCATTGGGCGCGCACAACATCAATCCGGGGCGTCCAGGGGGATTGACTGGCCGCGCGCGGATTTCTGCGTTGATCGAGGCGTATGAGGGCTTCCGACAGGAAAAAGGCCTGCCTGCGACCTATCAAGTGGTGTACGCCGTGCTGGAAAAACCTGCGGCTGTTTAAAAAATGACCGGATTTACCAGCGCCGTTCGTGCGAGCGCTATAGTGAGTGAGCAACAGTTTGAAAAAATCTGAACGGATGGTCGCCAAGATGAGTGCTGCGTATTTCATCACGGGAACCGATACCGACGTGGGCAAGACCACCATTGCCACGGGGCTGCTGTATGCGGCGCGACAATCCGGACTGAGCACCGCGGCGGGCAAACCCGTGGCCTCGGGCTGTGATGTGAAGCCCAAGGGCTTGCGCAATTCCGATGCCGTCGCGCTGCGTGCCGAGTGTTCGGTGGAGCTGACCTACAACGAGGTCAACCCGGTTGCCTTCGAACCTGCCATCGCCCCGCATCTGGCGGCGCGCGAGGCCGGTGTGGCGCTGACGGTGCAATCGCTGCTCGGCCCGATGCGCCATATCCTCGAAAAACAGGCTGACTTCACCCTGATCGAAGGCGCGGGTGGCTGGCGTGTGCCGTTGGCGGATCAGGCCAACCTGTCGGACTTGGCAATTGCCTTGAAACTGCCGGTGATTCTGGTGGTGGGGGTGCGTCTGGGCTGCATCAGCCACGCGCTGCTGACCGCCGAAGCCATCGCCAACGACGGCCTGCAGCTCGCGGGTTGGGTGGCCAATATCATTGATCCGAAGACGTCGCGTCTGGAGGAAAACCTCGCCACCCTGGCTGAGCGCCTGCCTGCGCCGTGTCTGGGGCGGGTGCCGCACATGAAGAAGGCGACGGCGGAAAGGGTCGCCGAGCATTTGCATCTGGAGTTGCTGGATTGACGCAATGTGACCTCTATCACACGGCGCAATGCCATTAGTCTTTTTGCCGAGTGTTTCAGCCCTGATACTGGTTTAATGACGCTGTTCGTTTTATGAACAGAGGACTTTGGTCATGCAAATCTCGCTGAACAACACGCTGTACCCAGGCCTGAGCGCTATCCAGGTCGGGCAGGACCGTGTCGATCAGGCGGCCACCCAACTGGCCAGCCCGGCGACCGAAGTGTCCGGCCGCAGCCAGTCTTCGGACTTTCAGCTTGAGCGCCTGCGCTCGGTAGAGCGTCCGGACCGTTCGGATCTGGCCAGTAATGTGGTCGAGACGGAGCAAGGCCTGCTCCAGGTAAAGGCCGGTGTCAAAGTCGAAAAAGCCAGCGACGAAATGCTCGGCACCCTGATCGACACCTACGCTTGACCCCCCTCTGACGTGCGCTTCGGCGCACGTTTTCGTTGTGCGCCTTCTTTCTGAATAACGCCCTATCACGCGACCGAATCGCTGCCTTCCCACGCCCGTTTCAGCCCGTTCGTTCAACTAGACTCAACCCTACGACCCCATGTGTTCTCACCTGTGGAAGGTGCGCGGCTGCATGACGTTTTGCTCGGGCACGATGAAAGGTTCGTGACCCACCCTTGACAAGCCCATGGGCGTAAACGTATGTTTCAAACACCTGTTTGACCCTCGAACAACAATCATCTCGAGGAGCGGGGCCAGTCCCCACAGTGACCCGACGGTCATCCAATTCCAGGATTCATCAGCAGAGGTTTATCGCTATGCCTGACTACAAGGCCCCCTTGCGTGATATTCGCTTCGTTCGTGACGAGCTGCTCGGCTACGAAGCGCACTATCAGAGTCTGCCAGCCTGCCAGGACGCCACGCCTGACATGGTCGACGCCATTCTCGAGGAAGGCGCCAAGTTCTGTGAGCAGGTACTGGCCCCGCTGAACCGCGTCGGTGACACCGAAGGCTGCACCTGGAGCGAGTCCGGCGTTAAGACCCCGACTGGCTTCAAGGAAGCGTACAAACAGTTCGTCGAAGGCGGCTGGCCAAGCCTGGCCCACGACGTCGCCCATGGCGGTCAGGGCCTGCCTGAGTCGCTGGGTCTGGCGGTCAGTGAAATGGTCGGCGAGGCCAACTGGTCGTGGGGCATGTACCCAGGCCTGTCCCATGGCGCGATGAACACCATCTCCGAGCACGGCACCCCTGAGCAGCAAGAGGCTTACCTGACCAAGCTGGTGTCGGGCGAGTGGACCGGCACCATGTGCCTGACCGAACCACACTGCGGCACCGACCTGGGCATGCTGCGCACCAAGGCTGAACCTCAGGCGGATAATTCTTACAAGGTCTCGGGCACCAAGATCTTCATTTCCGCTGGCGAACACGACATGGCCGATAACATCGTCCACATCGTGCTGGCCCGCCTGCCCGACGCGCCTGCAGGCACCAAGGGCATCTCGCTGTTCATCGTTCCGAAATTCCTGCCGGCCGCCGATGGCAGCGTGGGTGAGCGCAATGCCGTGAGCTGCGGATCGCTGGAACACAAGATGGGCATCCACGGCAACGCCACCTGCGTGATGAACTTCGACGGCGCAACAGGTTTTCTGATCGGCCCGGCGAACAAGGGCCTGAACTGCATGTTCACCTTTATGAACACCGCACGTCTGGGCACCGCGCTGCAAGGTCTGGCCCACGCCGAAATCGGCTTCCAGGGCGGCCTGAAATACGCTCGCGAACGTCTGCAGATGCGCTCGCTGACCGGCCCGAAAGCGCCGGACAAAGCTGCTGACCCGATCATCGTTCACCCCGACGTGCGTCGCATGCTGCTGACCAT
>CAURWS010000538.1:0-3737 GCA_963528485.1 uncultured Pseudomonas sp.
GTGTTGAGGCGCCTTGCGGCTGGCCATCGCCGTGACGGCGTAACCGATGAAGGCCGCCAGAATGGAGCCTGTCAGAATGCCCATGCGGTCCATCCCGGCAAACTCGCTTTGCCCCGGCACGAACGCCAGCGAGCCGATGAACAGGCTCATGGTGAAACCGATGCCGCACAGAATCGACACCCCCATGACCTGACCCCAGTTCGCCCCAGTAGGCAGTGCTGACATCCCGCATTTGACCGCCAGCCAGGTCAGCCCGAACACGCCAATGGTCTTGCCCAGCACGAGCCCCAGGGCGATGCCCATGGGCACGTGGTGGGTGAAGCTTTCCAGCGTCAGGCCGCTCAGCGAGACGCCAGCGTTGGCAAACGCGAACAGCGGCAGGATGGCGTAAGCGACCCAGGGGTGCAGGGCGTGTTCCAGGGTTTGCAGCGGGGAGGGCGCATCCCTGGCGGTTTTTAGCGGGATGCAGAACGCTAGGATGACCCCGGCCAGGGTGGCGTGCACACCGCTTTTCAGCACGCAAACCCACAGCACCAGCCCCACCAGCAGATAGGGGGCCAGCTTCACCACACCCAGGCGATTCATGGCGATCAACGTCACGATCGACCCCGCCGCCAGCGCCAGCGACAGGTTGGACAATTCCCCCGAGTAGAACAGGGCGATAACGATCACGGCCCCCAGGTCATCGATGATCGCTAGCGTCATCAGAAACAGCTTGAGCGACACCGGCACGCGTTTGCCGAGCAGTGCCAGCACACCGAGGGCAAAGGCGATGTCGGTGGCCATGGGGATCGCCCAACCGCTCATGGCGGCGGGGTCGTTGTTGTTCAGCGCCCAGAAGAACAGCGCCGGTACGACCATTCCGCCAATGGCCGCCGCACCTGGCAGCACGATTTGCGAAGGGCGCGACAGATGGCCCTGAATCACCTCGCGCTTGACCTCCAGCCCCACCAGCAGGAAGAACAGCGCCATCAGGCCGTCGTTGATCCACAACAGCAGGGGCTTGGCGATTTTCAGCGCGCCGATCTGGGCCACCACCGGGACGTCGAGCAGGCTGTTGTACAGCCAGGACAAGGGCGAATTATTGATGAGCAGGGCAAGGGCGGCAGCAGCGATCAAAATCAGACCGCCAGCCGCCTCGAGCTGAAAAAAACGTTTGAATGTATTGCGTACGGGCAAGGTCACTCTCCACGGACAAGTGCACAGGGAGCGACACCGTACCGTGTGTTCTTATTGCTGAAAACAAAAGTTATATTCGATTTTGTTATTAAAAATTGATGTGAAACCTGTATACAACGGATCTGTAATTTTAGTTACAAGATGCTGCAAGGCTTGATCGGCGAGGGATGTAGGACTTTTCTGATTTTCAGGTGGGAAGTTGCAACGAGTAATCTGTAGCTGTCCGGCTTGCCGACGGTGGTCGTATTGCAATCGCCACCGCCGGCAAGCCGTGCTGCTACGGGTTGAGCATTATTCAGCCAAGCCCAACATGCTCCGGGCCAACGCTTCGGCGATGCGAATCCCGTCGACACCGGCGGACATGATCCCGCCCGCATAACCTGCACCTTCACCGGCCGGGAACAGGCCTTTGACGTTGAGGCTCTGCATGTCGGCGCCGCGGGTGATGCGCAGCGGCGAGGAGGTGCGGGTTTCGATGCCGGTCAGCACTGCATCGTGCTGCGAAAAGCCGCGAATCTGTTTGTCGAA
Source organism: uncultured Pseudomonas sp. (assembly GCA_963528485.1). GTDB lineage: Bacteria > Pseudomonadota > Gammaproteobacteria > Pseudomonadales > Pseudomonadaceae > Aquipseudomonas. Next base: position 1,708 of record CAURWS010000538.1, read on the forward strand.
CGCCGGCAGCGCTTCACGAATCGCTTCGATGGCGAACGCAGGAAGGGCGTCGGCGAGGTCCGTCAGCTTCACCCCAGGCTTGTAGGAAGGTTCTACGTCACCCAGTTGAGTCGACGCCTTGCCTGCGATGAAATCGCCTACCAGCTGCGCAGGGGCTTCGTAGTTTTCGCCGCCCATGATGTAGGCGTGAGACTCCAGACGCTCCTGCAGCTCAATACCGGCCAGCGGGCTGCCCGGGTAGTCTTCGTCCGGGGTGATGCCGACCACGATGCCGGAGTTGGCGTTGCGCTCGTTACGCGAGTACTGGCTCATGCCATTGGTGACCACGCGGTTCGGTTCCGACGTTGCCGCCACCACCGTACCGCCTGGGCACATGCAGAAGCTGTAGACCGAGCGGCCGTTCCTGGCGTGGTGCACCAGTTTGTAGTCGGCGGCGCCGAGTTTCGGGTGACCGGCGTAGTTGCCCAGTCGCGCGCGGTCGATCAGGCCTTGCGGGTGCTCGATGCGGAAACCCACCGAGAACGGCTTGGCCTCCATGTACACGCCGCGGCCGTGAAGCATGCGGAAGGTGTCACGGGCACTGTGGCCTAAGGCCAGGATCACGTGCTTCGAATCGATGCGCTCGCCGTTGCCCAGCATCACACCGTGCAGTTGGCCGTCGTCGATCAACAGGTCGGTGACCTTCTGCTCGAAACGCACTTCGCCGCCCAGCGCGATGATCTGTTGGCGCATGTTTTCCACGACGCCGGTCAGACGGAACGTGCCGATGTGCGGCTTGCTGACGTAAAGGATTTCTTCCGGCGCACCGGCTTTGACGAACTCGTGCAGCACTTTGCGACCGTGGAATTTCGGGTCCTTGATCTGGCTGTAGAGTTTGCCGTCGGAGAAGGTGCCTGCGCCGCCTTCACCGAACTGCACGTTGGATTCGGGGTTGAGCACGTTTTTTCGCCACAGGCCCCAGGTGTCCTTGGTGCGCTGGCGCACTTCCTTGCCGCGTTCGAGGATGATCGGCTTGAAGCCCATCTGCGCGAGCAGCAGGCCGGCGAAAATACCGCAAGGCCCGAAACCCACCACCAGCGGGCGTTCGGCCAGATCGGCCGGGGCGTGGCCGACGACCTTGTAGCTGACGTCTGGCGCCGGGGTGAGGTGTTTGTCGTGGCTCAGGCGCTTGAGCAGCGCGGCTTCGTCGCGCACTTCGAAGTCGATGGTGTAGATGAATTGCAGTTCGCTGGATTTCTTGCGCGCGTCATAGCTGCGCTTGAACAGGGTGAAATCCAGCAGCTCGGCACTGTCGATGCCCAGGCGTTGCACGAGCGCGGGACGCAGCTCTTCGTCCGCGTGGTCCAGCGGCAGTTTGAGTTCGGTGATTCGTAACATTGAAAGGTCCGGTTTCGGGCCGCAGGATCGGCCCGGCAGCGCTACAAGAACCGGCGATTATAAGCCACATTGCCCAAAGAGCGGTGGCCCGTCCCCTCAATCGTTGCGCAGGCCGCCGAAATACGCGCAGCCACGCTGCACCTGGCCGTTGACCCGCAGCTCGGCCGTCAGGTGCTGCACCGAGCCATTGGCCGGGTCGACGCAGCGCTGGGGCGCGACGTACAGCTCGACATGCTGGTCGTTGGCGTCGGTGATCAGGTTGAAGCGGCCTTCGGGCATCTGCTCTTCCATGTACGGCACGGCGAACGGTTCCTTGCCTTCACGTTCCAGCACCAGGCCCTTGCCGCTGGCGTTGAGGTTCCATTTCGGGCCGTTGCCGCTGGCGTGAATGGTCAGGCGTTTGAAGTTCGGGTCTTCGCAGGCGCCGCCCGGGCGCTCGACGCGGTACAGCTGGAAGACATCAGCCTGGCCATCGCTGCCCTGGGCGCGGCTGGCGACGAAATTGCCCCGGATATCGGCGAAGGCCTTGTTGCTCTTATCCACCACTGAGGCGGCTTCCTGAAGGATGCCGGTATTGCCCTTGTCGGTGAGCGCGTAGCGGCGCTGCTCGTTGCAGGGCTCGAAGAACAGCTTGCCGCCGTCGCCGGTCAGGG
>CAURWS010000539.1:0-3732 GCA_963528485.1 uncultured Pseudomonas sp.
AGCACAAGCTGATTCGCGGGTTCGAGCCGGTGATCACGCACTCGTGGCACTACCTGGCGCATCCGGGCTTGCGTGAAGCGGTGACGGGGTTTCTGGAGCAGGAGCGGGCGGGGATTCTGGCGTATGCCGAAGAGGCGCGAGGGGCGTTGCCGTATCGGCAGGCTGAATGAGAACGATGATGCCCGCACATCCACTGTGGGAGTGAGCAGACTCACTCCCACAGGTTCAGTGTGGTTACAGCGTCTGCGGCGCCACCGGGAACTCCTCCGTACCCACAAACCCGCCGGTCTGGTGCGCCCACAACCGCGCGTACAGCCCTTTGCGCGCCAGCAGCTCGGCGTGGGTGCCGTCTTCCACGATCTGCCCGTTTTCCAGCACGATCAGGCGGTCCATCTTGGCGATGGTCGAGAGGCGGTGGGCGATGGCGATGACGGTCTTGCCTTGCATCAGGGTTTCCAGGCTTTCCTGAATGGCCGCTTCGACTTCCGAGTCCAGCGCGGAGGTCGCTTCGTCCATGATCAGGATCGGCGCGTCCTTGAGCAGCACGCGGGTGATCGCGATGCGCTGGCGCTGGCCGCCGGAAAGCTTCACGCCGCGTTCCCCCACATGGGCATCCAGCCCGGTGCGCCCCTCGGCATCCGACAGCTGCGGAATGAAGCCGTCTGCACGGGCCTTGCGCATGGCTTCCCACAGCTCGGCGTCGGTGGCATTGGGCTTGCCGTACTGCAGGTTTTCGCGGATCGAACGGTGCAGCAATGAAGTGTCCTGGGTGATCATGCCGATGTGCGAACGCAGGCTTTCCTGAGACACCTGGGCGATGTCCTGATCGTCGATGGTGATGCGTCCGCCCTGCACGTCGTACAGGCGCAGCAGCAGGTTCACCAGCGTCGATTTGCCTGCCCCGGACGGGCCGATCAGGCCGATTTTTTCACCCGGCTTGATGTCCAGGTTCAGCGCTTTGATCACCCCTTTGCCAGGGCCGTACTGGAAATTCAGGTGCTCGAATTTCACTTCGCCACGGCTGATCTTAAGCGTCGGCGCGGCGGCACGGTCTGCGACGCCCACCGGCTGGGAAATGCTTTGCAGACCGTCCTGCACCATGCCGATGTTTTCAAAGATGCCGTTGACCACCCACATGATCCAGCCGGACATGTTGACGATACGAATCACCAGGCCCGTCGCCAGGGCAATCGCACCCACCGAGATCAGCGACTGCGTCCACAGCCACAACGCAAGGCCGGTGGTCCAGACGATCAGGATGCCGTTGAGGGTGGTGATTACGGTGTCCATCTCGGTGATCACGCGACCGGCCAGTTGTGTCTTCTCGGTCTGCTCGCTGATCGCCTCGCGCGCGTATTGCTGCTCGGAATTGGTGTGGGCGAAGAGCTTGAGCGTGGTGATGTTGGTGTAGCCGTCGACGATGCGCCCCATCAGCTTCGAGCGTGCTTCCGACGACACTACCGAGCGCGCTTTGACCCGAGGCACGAACCACCAGAGCGACAGCGTGAAGGCGATGATCCAGCAGATCAGCGGGATCATCAGGTGCCAGTCGGCCTCGGCGAACAGCACCAGCGCGCCGATGGAGTAGATCAGCACGTGCCACATGGCATCCACGGCCTGCACGGCGGAATCGCGCAGCGCGTTACCGGTCTGCACGATGCGCTGCGCGATGCGGCCGGCGAAGTCGCTCTGGAAGAAATTCACGCTCTGTTTGAGGACATAGCTGTGGTTCTGCCAGTTGATCAGGCTGGTCATCCCGGGGCCGATGGTCTGGTGCACCAGCAGGTCATGCAGGAGCACGAACACCGGTCGCAGCACCAGCGCGACGATGACCATCCAGGCCAGCTCGTAGGCGTGGTCACTGAAGAAATTCGGGTTGGGCGCGCCTTGCGCCAGGTCGATGATGCGGCTCAGGTAATTGAACAGCGACACCTCGATCAGCGCGCCGATCAGGCCCACCACCAGCAGCGCCACAAAGCTCGGCCAGACCTGCTTGAGGTAATACACGTAAAACGCCACGACCTGATTGGGCGGAGCGGCGGTCGGGGCGTCGCGGAAGATGTCGATCAGCTTTTCGAAACGACGATAGAGCATTGGCTATGACGCCCACGCTTGAGCGGGCTCTCCTTTTGGGGGACTTTGGCTGCGTCCCCGAATCAGACCACACGTGGTGGGGATTGCTCACGGTTTTTCCTGTGAACGGCCCTCCAGAAATGAAAAAGCCGGGCACGTGCCCGGCTTTCGTGCACCCCAGACAGCTTAGTTCACGCGTTTGGCCGACTTGATCAGAATCGGGTCCAGCGGCACGTTCTGCATGCCCTGCTTGTTGCCGGTCTGCACGTTGACGATCTGGTCGACCACGTCCATGCCCTTGACCACCTTGCCGAACACCGCGTAACCGTAGTCGCGGACGCCGTGGTCGAGCATGGCGTTGTCGACGACGTTGATGAAGAACTGGCTGGTGGCCGAGTTCACGTCGGACGTGCGCGCCATGGCGAGGGTGCCGCGTACGTTATGCAGGCCGTTGTCCGCTTCGTTCTTGATCGGGTCGTTGGTCGGCTTCTGCACCATCTGCGGGGTGAAACCGCCGCCCTGGACCATGAAGCCCGGGATCACGCGGTGGAAAATGGTGTTGGAGTAGAAATTGCTTTCCACGTACTTGAGGAAGTTCGCGGTACTGATCGGCGCCTTGTCCTGGTTCAGCTCGATCTCGACCTGGCCGAAGCTGGTGTCCAGCACGACATGCGGCGCGGGCGCGGCCATCAGGTTGGAAGCGAACAGAACGGCGGCGGCAGAGAGGGCGATTTTTTTCAGCATGGGGCAGTGGTCCTGAAGGGTTATTCGACTGCAAACGCTGGCAAGGGAAACACGTTTGCGGGCATTTGCACAGAGGCGGAGCGTGTCAGGCCTGCACGTGATCACTTTCCGAGAAAGTCCAGCAAGGTGCGATTGAAGGCGTCCGGTTGATCCAGCGGCGTGGCGTGCCTTGAATCGTCGATCACGACGAGGCGGGCGTCGGGAATCAGCCGGGTGTACGCCTGCTTCAACGCCACTGGCGTGTAATCCCGGTCGGCGGTGATGATCAGCGTCGGACACTGAATTCGCGATAACTGCTCCTGCACCCCCCACCCGACAATCGCGCTGAAACTGGCGAGATAGGCGCGTTTCTCATTCTGTGCCCAGCGTTTAGCGATCTTGAGCCGCAGGTCGGCCTGCTCGGGCTTGGGGAACAGGTTCTTGCCCAGCGCCTTGCCGATGGCCTGCATGCTGAACAAACGCGCCAGCAGCCAGCGTTTGGCGAACTGCCGGACGTCGCTGAAGTTTTTGATTTTCACCTCGGGCGCGCTGTTGACGATGGTCAGACTCTTGAGAAGCTGCGGATGATCGACCGCTAGCTGAAAGCCGATCATGCCGCCCATGGACAGCCCCACCAGATGCACCGGGCCTGGCTGCAGGTGATCGAGCAGGGCTTCGATGTCCGCGCTGAAACCGGGGATGCTGTAGCGTTCATGGGGCTTGTCGGAGCGGCCATGGCCCCGGACGTCGACGGCAATCACCCGATACTGCGCGGCCAGCGCCGGAATCTGGTACTCCCAGTCCCGGCAGCTCGAGCCCAGCCCGTGCACCAGCAATACCGGGTCGCCGCGACCATATTCCTCGTAATGCAGGGAGCAGCCGTCGTGTTCGAAGTAGGGCATGGGTTACGTCCTTGTCAGCGTCGCGCAAGCTTTG
>CAURWS010000540.1:0-3724 GCA_963528485.1 uncultured Pseudomonas sp.
CGCCACCCCTGAAGGTGCTCGCGACTATCTGGTGCCGAGCCGCACCCACGCAGGCAGCTTCTTCGCCCTGCCGCAATCGCCTCAGCTGTTCAAGCAACTGCTGATGGTCGCCGGCTTCGACCGCTACTACCAGATCGCCAAATGCTTCCGTGACGAAGACCTGCGTGCCGACCGTCAGCCTGAGTTCACTCAGATCGACATCGAGACCAGCTTCCTCAACGAAGACGACATCATGGGTCTCACCGAGAGCATGATTCGCAAGCTGTTCAAGGAAGTGCTGGATCTGGAATTCGGCGACTTCCCGCACATGACCTTTGAAGAAGCCATGCGCCGCTACGGTTCCGACAAGCCAGACCTGCGTAACCCGCTGGAACTGGTGGACGTGGCCGACCAGCTCAAGGAAGTCGAATTCAAGGTCTTCAGCGGCCCTGCCAACGATCCGAAATGCCGCGTGACCGCACTGCGCGTTCCGGGCGGGGCGAGCATGCCGCGCAGCAAGATCGACGACTACACCAAGTTCGTCGGCATCTACGGCGCCCGCGGCCTGGCATACATCAAGGTCAACGAGCGCGCCAAAGGCGTCGAAGGCCTGCAGTCGCCAATCGTCAAGAACATCCCTGAAGCGAACCTGAACGTGATCCTGGATCGCGTTGGCGCGGTCGACGGCGACATCGTGTTCTTCGGCGCCGACAAGTTCAAAGTCGTCAGCGAAGCGCTGGGCGCCCTGCGTATCAAGCTGGGCCACGACCTCAACCTGCTGACGTGCGAATGGGCACCGATGTGGGTCGTCGACTTCCCGATGTTCGAAGAGAACGACGACGGCAGCTTCTCCGCGCTGCACCACCCGTTCACCGCGCCGAAGTGCTCGCCTGAAGAGCTGGAAGCCAACCCGGCCACCGCTCTGTCGCGCGCCTACGACATGGTGCTGAACGGCACCGAGCTGGGTGGCGGTTCGATCCGTATCCACCGCAAGGAAATGCAACAGGCGGTCTTCCGTCTGCTGGGCATCGCCGAAGACGAGCAGCAAGAGAAGTTCGGCTTCCTGCTCGACGCGCTGAAGTACGGTGCACCGCCGCATGGTGGTCTGGCGTTCGGTCTGGATCGTCTGGTCATGTTGATGACCGGCGCCCAGTCGATTCGTGAAGTCATTGCCTTCCCGAAAACCCAGAGCGCTGCCGACGTCATGACTCAGGCACCGGGCGTCGTCGATGCCAAGGCACTGCGCGAACTGCACATCCGCCTGCGCGAAACGCCAAAGGCCGAGTAAGCCGTACAGGGAGCAGGCGAGTCACCCAGGTGATTCGCCTGGGTCCCACGCCCGTATCGGGCACTGATTCGAGTGAAGCGTTGCCGTTCGACCGATCGAGCGGCGGCGTGCGTGTTTCAAGGTTTGGAGCGTGTTATGGCTGGTCATTCCAAGTGGGCGAACATCAAGCACCGCAAAGAGCGTCAGGATGCCAAGAAAGGCAAGATTTTCACCAAGTGGATTCGTGAGCTGACCGTTGCTGCCCGTCAGGGTGGTGGTGATCCGGCGTCGAACCCGCGTCTGCGTCTGGCTCAGGACAAGGCGCTTGGCGCCAACATGAGCCGCGACATCATCGACCGGGCGATTGCCCGTGGTGCCGGTGCTGCCGATGCCGACGACATGGTCGAGCTGGGCTATGAAGGCTACGGTCCGGGCGGCGTTGCGGTCATGGTCGAAACCATGACCGACAACCGCAACCGCACAGCGGCGGCGGTGCGTCACGCGTTCAGCAAGTGCGGCGGTAACCTGGGCACCGACGGTTCGGTAGCCTACCTGTTCGAGCGCAAGGGGCAGATTTCCTTCGCGCCGGGCGTTGACGAGGACGCGCTGATGGAAGCGGCGATGGAGGCTGATGCCGACGACGTCGTGACCCATGAGGACGGCTCCATCGACGTGTTCACCTCGTTCGCCGGCCTCTACGCTGTGCGTAACGCGCTGGAAGCGGCAGGCTTCAAGGCAGCAGACGCGGAAATCGTCATGCAGCCGACTACCAGCGCCGTGCTGGACCTTGAAATGGCAGAAAAGGTACTCAAGCTGATCGACATGCTCGAGGATCTGGACGACGTGCAAAACGTTTATTCCAACGCGGAAATCCCGGATGAGGTGATGGAGCAGCTTGGCTGACCGTCACCCTCGTCTGGACATGAGGCCGGAGGCACCGAGCGCTGATTCGATCAACGCTAGGGGCCTTCGGCTTCTGCCTTTATGCTGCATCCAATTGTGCGCATCACTTCTCAAGCTGCAGGCGTTATGACTCTTATTCTAGGTATCGACCCCGGTTCGCGAATCACCGGCTTCGGCGTGGTGCGAGACACCGGGCGCGGCTGCGAATACGTGGCTTCGGGTTGTATTCGCACCGGCAGCGGGTTGCTCCACGAGCGGCTGCAGATCGTTTATCGCGGCGTGCGTGAGGTGATTCAGACCTACGGCCCCGTCACCATGGGCATCGAAAAAGTGTTCATGGCGCGCAACGCCGACTCAGCCCTCAAGCTGGGACAGGCCCGGGGCGCAGCCATCGTGGCGGCGGCAGAAGAGAGTCTGGAGATTTCCGAATACACCGCCACTCAGGTCAAGCAGGCCGTCGCGGGGACGGGCGGGGCGAGCAAGGAGCAGGTGATGATGATGGTCATGCATCTGCTGAAATTGACCCAAAAGCCCCAGATAGACGCCTCTGACGCACTGGCGATTGCGTTGTGCCATGCTCATACCCGCTCAAGCCTCATCCCCCATGGTCTGAATACCGCACGCAGTCGTGGTGGGCGGCTGCGTCTCTGATAGCATCATCCGCTTATAAATTTTCACTTGCAGCTCACGTGAGTCCTGCAAACATGGCGACCAGGGTTTTAGCCCGGTCCCGGGCAGTAACGGGCTACTGGAAAGGATCTGATACGTGATTGGACGTTTGCGCGGTGCGTTGGTCGAGAAGCAACCCCCGCACCTGGTGCTTGATGTCAATGGTGTGGGCTACGAAGTCGAAGTCCCCATGACGACGCTCTACCGCTTGCCACATGTGGGTGAGACGGTGACGCTGCACACCCATTTGGTCGTGCGCGAAGACGCCCATCTGCTGTTCGGTTTTTACGAAAAGCGTGACCGTGAGATGTTTCGCGAGCTGATCCGTCTCAATGGCGTAGGACCAAAACTGGCGCTGGCCTTGATGTCGACTCTGGAGGTCGATGAGCTGGTGCGTTGTGTGCAGGCCCAGGACACCTCGGCGCTGACCCGCGTACCGGGCGTTGGCAAGAAGACCGCCGAACGCCTGCTGGTCGAGCTCAAGGACCGCTTCAAGGCCTGGGATGCGTTGCCTGGGACCTTCGCGTTGGTCTCCGAAGGGCCGGGCGCGCCGCTGCAGGTGGCCACCGCCGAGTCGGATGCCATCAGCGCATTGGTTTATTTGGGCTACAAGCCGCAGGAAGCCAGCAAGGCGATTACGGCCATCAAAGACAAGAATCTGAGCAGTGAAGACCTGATTCGCCGCGCACTGAAGGGGATGCTGTAAGTGATCGAAGCCGACCGCCTGATCGCCGCCACCGGGCGCGATCGTGACGAGCAACTGGACCGCGCCATCCGGCCGCTGAGTCTGGCCGACTATATCGGTCAGCCCACCGTGCGCGAGCAGATGGAACTGTTCATTCAGGCCGCTCGTGGACGCAATGAAGCGCTGGACCACACGCCAGTCACTTATAAACATATCCGAGC
>CAURWS010000541.1:0-3717 GCA_963528485.1 uncultured Pseudomonas sp.
GCGCTGCACTGCGTGCCGTGATCGAGGCCGAGAAGCCGCATTACATCGTCCCGGAAATCGAAGCCATCGCCACCGCGACGCTGGTGGAGCTGGAGTCTGAAGGCTTCACCGTGATCCCGACCGCGCGCGCCACGCAGCTGACCATGAACCGCGAAGGCATTCGTCGTCTGGCTGCGGAAGAACTCGACCTGCCGACCTCGCCCTACCACTTCGCCGACACCTTCGAAGACTACAAGAAGGCCGTCGAAGACCTGGGCTTCCCGTGCGTCGTCAAGCCGGTCATGAGCTCGTCGGGCAAGGGCCAGAGCCTGCTGAAAACCGACGCTGACGTGCAGAAAGCCTGGGATTACGCGCAGGAAGGCGGTCGTGCCGGCAAGGGCCGCGTGATCATCGAAGGTTTTATCGATTTCGACTACGAAATCACCCTGCTGACCGTGCGTCACGTGGGCGGCACCACCTTCTGCGCGCCGGTTGGCCATCGTCAGGAGAAGGGCGACTATCAGGAGTCCTGGCAGCCTCAGGCCATGAGCCCGGCAGCGCTGGCGGAATCCGAGCGCGTGGCCAAGGCCGTGACCGAAGCGCTGGGCGGCCGTGGCCTGTTCGGCGTCGAGCTGTTCATCAAGGGCGATCAGGTGTGGTTCAGCGAAGTCTCGCCGCGCCCGCATGACACCGGCCTTGTGACCCTGATCTCGCAGGACCTGTCGCAGTTCGCCCTGCATGCCCGCGCGATTCTGGGCCTGCCGATTCCGCTGATTCGTCAGTTCGGTCCTTCGGCGTCGGCGGTCATTCTGGTGGAAGGCACCTCGACCCAGACCGCATTCGCCAACCTGGAACAGGCCCTGAGCGAGCCAGACACCGCGCTGCGCCTGTTCGGCAAGCCGGAAGTCAACGGCCAGCGTCGCATGGGTGTGGTATTGGCCCGTGACGAATCCATTGAAGCCGCCCGCCGCAAGGCCACCCGCGCTTCGATGGCGGTGAAGGTGCAGCTGTAAGGCCCTCCCGCCATTAAAAACGGCGCCCTCAAGGGCGCCGTTTTTGTTTGGAGGCTGACACTTTTTTTCTGTAGGAGCGCGCTTGCCCGCGATTGCGCTGTGCCTGCGACTTCGATGTGTCTGACACAACGCCTTCGCGGGCAAGCGCGCTCCTACAGATCAAGCATTACTTGATCGTATCCAGATCCGCATGACGCGTTTCCTTGAGGCACAGCACAGCGATCAGGCTGATCAACGCCGCCGCCGACACATACCCGCCGACCCAGCTCAAACCGCCCATTTCCACCAGTTGCTGTGCAAAGAACGGCGCCACCGAAGCCCCGACAATGCCACCGATGTTGTAGGCCGCCGACGCGCCGGTGTAGCGCACGCGGGTGGGGAACAGCTCAGGCAACATGGCGCCCATCGGCGCGAAGGTCACGCCCATCAGGAACAGCTCGATGGATAGGAACAGCGTCACCGCCCAAGTGGTGCCGTGGGTCAGCAGCGGCTGCATCAGGAAACCCGAGAGGATCGCCAGCACGCCGCCGATGATCAGCACCGGGCGGCGGCCGAAGCGGTCACTGGCCCAGGCCGACAGCGGGGTGGCCAGCGCCATGAACAGTACGGCAAAGCACAGCATGGCGAGGAAGGACTCGCGGCTGTAGCCCAGCGTCTTGACCCCGTAGCTCAGGGAGAAAACCGTGGAGATGTAGAACAGCGCATAGCACACCACCATCGACGCGGCGCCCAGCAGCATCGGTGCCCAATACTGAGAGAACAGCTCGGCAATCGGCATTTTCAGGCGTTCGTGACGGGCGATGGCCTTGGCGAACACCGGCGTTTCTTCCAGCTTCAGACGCACATACAGGCCGATCACCACCAGAACGGCGCTGAGCAGGAACGGGATACGCCAGCCCCAGGAGCGGAACTGTTCGTCGTTCAGGGTCATCGCCAGGGTCAGAAACAGGCCGTTGGCAGCGAGGAAGCCAATCGAAGGACCGAGCTGTGGAAACATGCCGAACCACGCCCGTTTGCCTTTCGGCGCGTTTTCGGTGGCCAGCAGCGCCGCGCCACCCCATTCGCCGCCAAGCCCAAGGCCCTGGCCGAAGCGCAGTACGCACAACAGAATCGGGGCCCACGAGCCAATGGCGTCATAGCCCGGCAGCACGCCAATCAGGGTGGTGCAGATGCCCATCAGTAGCAGCGAAGCGACCAGCGTCGATTTGCGGCCGATACGATCGCCAAAGTGGCCGAACAGCGCCGAGCCCAATGGGCGTGCGAGAAAGGCGATACCGAAGGTCAGAAACGCCGACAGCATCTGTGCGGTGCTGGAGGTCTGCGGGAAGAACACCGGCCCGATCACCAGTGCGGCGGCGGTGGCGTAGACGTAGAAATCGTAGAACTCGATGGCAGTGCCGATGAAGCTGGCCGTGGCCACGCGGGCGGCGGAGTTGGCAGGAGGTGCCGCGCTTTCGTCACTAGGCTGATAGGTGGAAGTGCTGGTCATTGCGGTGATCCCTGGCAGTCATCTTGCCTGTCAGCGGGCGACGAAACGTCCTGTGCGCGCTGGGGCAATCGTTAATTGTTTTTGGGTACAGCGCTGAACAGACTAGCCCGGATGCGGGCAGGGCATTGGCAGGGCTCGGGATGGGAGCGGGCGCCAGGGGCATTGCGAGAAGACGTCAGGCTGAGTGACTGGCCGACTCTCGCATCGTGCGGGTAGCACGCGGGTCGGCGGGGCTGGGTAAGCGGCTCGATTATAGGAAGGGCATCAGCACGGAAACAAGTGTTTCAGACCTTCCGCGCGCTTCAGATGACGTCTTTGGTCCGGCTGTTCTGCCACATCAGCACGCGGGTGACGCGGTTGTCCTCGGTTTCAAGGGTTTCCAGGCGATACGGCCCGATCTTCAGGCACACCGAACTGTCGGGAATGGATTCCAGCGCTTCGGTGATCAGGCCGTTGAGGGTTTTGGGTCCATCAGCCGGCAGGTGCCAGCCCAGGCTCTTGTTCAGGTCGCGAATCGACGCCGCGCCTTCGACCACCAGTCGCCCGTCGGGCTGCGGGTGGATGTGCGGGTTGTCGAGGGATTGCTCGCTTTCGAACTCGCCGACGATCTCTTCGAGAATGTCTTCCAAGCTCACGATCCCCAGCACTTCGCCGTACTCGTCCACCACCACGCCCATGCGCCGCTGCTGCTTGTGAAAGTTCAGCAACTGCATCTGCAGCGGGGTGCTTTCAGGGACGAAGTAAGGCTCGTAGCAGGCGGCTTTCAGCGCCTCTTTGGTCAGTTGGCCGCGGGGCAGCAGGTGGCTGATCATGCGCGTATTGAGCACGCCTTCGACCTGGTTGATGTCGTTGTGGTAGACCGGCAGGCGAGTGTGGCGCGAGATGATCAGCTTGTCGGTGATCTCCTCGATGGTCTCGTCCAGATTGATGCCGTCCACTTCACTGCGCGGCACCAGAATGTCGTTGACCGTCATGCTGTCCAGCGCGTGAATCCCGGAAAGCACCCGCGAGCGGCCAAACTGGCTTTCATTGTCCTGATAGACCACGGCCCCCATGTCGTCGTCATCGGCCGCGTTGTCCGGACGACGTTTGGACAGAAACGGGCGCAGCAGCAGTTTGGCGATGTTCTTGTACAGCCAGGTCACCGGCCGCAGCAGGCGCATGGGGATGCGCAACACGTTGTTGCCCAGGAGCAGAATGGCCTCGGGGCGCCGTGCCGCGAGCTTGCGCGGGATG
>CAURWS010000542.1:0-3716 GCA_963528485.1 uncultured Pseudomonas sp.
CCCGGGCCAGGCGCAGCCGGGGTCGGCCCGCCGCCGCGAGCGTGAGCAGCGGGCGCAGGACCGGCACCGCCTGGCCGAGCGGTTCAATCGCTAGGTTCGGGAAATGACCGTTTATGCCCTGACCAACGCAATCGCCCGCGCCAGCTCAACCTGATTGAACGGCTTGGGCAAACGCGGCCAGCCGAGGCGGGTGTTGGTCGGGGTGTCGGTGAAGCCTGAGGACAGGATCAGCGCCAGCGCCGGGCGCACCTGGGCAATCTGCTCGGCCAGCTCGGCGCCGGACATGCCCGGCATGATGTAATCGGTGATGACCAGATCGAAATGGTCGTGCTCACGAATCAGCGCCAGGGCTTCGTGACCGTCGTCGGCGGTCTGCACCCAATGGCCAAGTCTTCGATCATGGCGCGAGTGCTGAGCAGCACCAGAGGGTCATCGTCGACGAGCAACACCTTCAGCGGCCGTTTTTTGCTGCTCTTGAGGTCAGCGCTGTCAGCCTCGTCGACATCGCCCTGGCCTGTGACCAGAATCGAAATCGGCAACCACAGCTCGGCGGTGGTGCCGTGACCCAACTCGCTTTTGAGAATCAGCTTGCCACCCGATTGCTCGGCCAGCCCGTGAATCATCGACAAGCCAAGCCCCGTGCCCTTGCCCAGGCCCTTGGTGGTGAAGAACGGCTCAATGGCCCGCTGCAGCGTCGCTTCATCCATGCCGCTGCCGCTGTCGGCCACCGCGATGCAGATGAAGTTCTCCGGCGCTTGGCAGGCTGACCGCGCGAACAGCGCCTCTCTGGCGGACACAACGATTCTGCCACCCTCAGGCATGGCGTCGCGGGCATTGATCATCAGGTTCATGATCGCCATTTCCAGCTGGCCCGGGTCGACAAACACCGGCTGCAGCAACAGCGCAAAGCGTGTCTCGACAGTGATGTTGGTGCCCAGCGAAGTACCCAGCAGCTCAGACATGCCCCGAATCAGCGTGCCCACATCAACGGCCTGGGGCGCCAGCTCCTGACGCCTTGCGAAGGCCAGCATGCGCTGGGTCAGGGATGAGCCACGGCGGGCAGCGGCGATGGCGTTTTCAAGCAGCGACAGGGTGCGGGCATCGCCCTGAGTGCGCTTTTGCACGATGCCGAGGCTACCGAGAATCACCGTCAGCAGGTTGTTGAAGTCGTGGGCGATGCCGCCGGTGAGCTGGCCGATGGATTCCATTTTTTGCCACTGGTACAGCGCCTCGCGGGCTTCTTTGAGGGCGGTCTGGGCCTGCACGGAGTCGGTGACATCCCGAGTGATCTTGGCAAAACCGATGATGCCGCCGGCGCTGTTGCGAATCGGGTCGATGACCACATGCACCAGAAACCGCGAGCCGTCCTTGCGAACGCGCCAGCCCTGCCCCTCAAAGCGCCCTTCGCGTTCGGCAATGACCAGGGAACGCTCGGGCAAGCCGGCTTCGGCGTCGGCCTTCTCGAAAAACAGAGAAAAATGCCGACCAATGACTTCGGCCGGTTCATAGCCCTTGATGCGCTGGGCGCCTGCGTTCCAGGTGGTGATGATACCCGAGGGGTCGAGCATGTACAGGGCATAGTCGGTGACGCCCTGCACCAACAGGCTCAATTGGTGCTCGCTGGTGCGCAGCGCTTCCTCGGCCCGTTTGCGCTCGGTGAGGTCGCGGGTGACTTTGGCGTAACCGATCAGGCTGCCATCGGCGGCGTGGATCGGATCGATGACTACCAGCGCCCACAGCCGCGTACCGTCCTTGCGCACCCGCCAGCCCTCGCCTTCGAACCGACCCGATGTCGCGGCGATCTGCAGCGCTCGATGGGGCAAGCCGGCCAGTCGATCCTCTTGGGTGTAGAACAGTGAGAATGAGCGGCCAACGATTTCGGCCTCTTCGTATTGCTTGATCTTGCGCGCGCCGGAGTTCCAGCTGCGCACGATGCCGGCGGTGTCGATCATGTAGATGGCGTAGTCGACTACCGCGTCGACCAGCAGCCGATACCGGTCTTCCTGACCCAGCAAGGCTGATGGCGGTTCGGGCTGCTGCATGATTGCCTCTGATCAAGAATATGGCACTTGGATATTATGAAGCAGTACAACCGCAACAGCCCGCGACGCTGCAGGCACACGTCAGTCGGCGGCCGAACCCAACAACGCCTTGACGCGACTGAGCACCGCCTGGATATCGAAGGGTTTGTCGAACACCTCGACAAACAGATCCGGGCGGGCAATCCCCAGATGGGCCTGGGCACCGCTCATTAATATCAGCGGCAGATGGCCCAGCGTCTTGTGCGCGCGAACCGCTTCGGCCAGTTCGATGCCGTTCATTCCCGGCATCATGTAGTCGGTAATGATCAGCTGCGGCCGCTCGCGCTCCAGAATGCTCAACGCCCGCTGGCCGCTGCCTGCGGTCACGGTGAGATAGCCTTCATCCTCGAGCGCGAAGCTCAGTATGTCGGCGATCAGGTACTCGTCGTCGACAATCAGAATCGTGGTCATAGCGCCCTCGGTCCGCTCGACCCGCCATGAGCGGGAGCGCGGCCGCGACCCTTACACGTGGTTGGTATCACCAGGGGCATGGAAATGAACCTTCTTTACGTCCAGACCCTGGCTGGCGATGGTGACTTCCAGCAGTGCGGGGTCGTAGGGATTGTCCCTGATTTTAAGAATCGACAACTGGCGCTTAAGTTCAGCCGGTTCCTGAACGAAGCGCAGCACCAGCAGGTTATCGACGATGCCCGAAAGATCCGGCGCCGGCGCGTCTATCTCGGCGCCCAACAGGCTCTTGACCTCCCAGGAGACCACGACCGTGACGTTGCGCGCACGCAACTCGCCCATCAGGGCGGTGAACAGGTCGAGGATTCGGGATTTGTCAGCACCCGCGCGCGCCATGCCACCCAGGCTGTCGAGAAAAACACGTTTGATGTTTTTCTCTTCAACGGTGCGCAACAGGTCCAGCGCCAGCTTGTCGATCAGCTCGGTGGTGGCCGACTTCCACGAGATGGTCAGGGCGCTGGACTGCTCCAGCGCCGTGAAATCCAGCCCCAGGGCAGTCGCCTTCAGGCGCAGACGCTGGGGCGACTCATAAAAGCCAAAATGCAGCCCTGGTTCTTCGGGGGTCGACTGCCCGAGAAAACTCAGGCCAAAGGACGTTTTGCCTGAGCCTGCGGGGCCGACCAGCAAGGTCACCGATGAGCTCATCAACCCGCCACCGATCAACGGATCCAGGCTCGGCAGGCCGCTGGGGATCAAGGAGAAATAGTCGCTGTCGCGCATTGCCGAGTGGGTAACAGTGCTTTCCAGGCGCGGATAGACCACCAGCCCGTCGTCGGTGATTTCACACTCGTGGGCGCCGGCAATGGCGCCGCTGCCACGGGTCTTGCGCATCTTGATGCGACGGATCGGACGATTGCCGACCTGCTCCTCGCCCAGTTCCAGCACCCCGTCGACCATGGTGTGCTCGGGGCTGCCATCGTCGAGCTGCGAACTGGTGAGGAAAAACACCGTGCAACCGGCGAAGGCCGCGTGGCCCTGGAGTTCGGAAATGAAGCGTTTGGTGTTGAGCGGCGAGTCGGCCCTGGAGCGTGCGTTGAGCAAACCATCAAGGATCATCACGGTGGACTTTTGCCGCACGATCTCGCGACGCAGCAGCTTGACCACTTCGTCCAGGCCGTCGTTTTCCATCGTGTCGAAAGCGCTGACGAACTGGATCTGAGCACCGAT
>CAURWS010000543.1:0-3714 GCA_963528485.1 uncultured Pseudomonas sp.
GACCTGGGTTGAACCGTCATCGAGTGCAACGACCTCGATGCCTGCGTTTTCCTTGTCTGCGATCAGGGCGTTGTAATAATCCATGACCTCTTCGGGGGCACCGTCTTTGATGACTGTACCGCCTTCAAGGAGAATCGCACGATCACATAACGCCTGGATCGAGCCTCGATCATGGGAAACGATGATCAGTGTCGTCCCCTCGCGCTGAAACTCCTTGATCCGAGCGAAGCTCTTGTGTTGGAAGTAGCTGTCGCCTACGGATAATGCCTCATCGACTATCAGCACATCCGGACGGAAAGCTGTTGCCACTGCAAATGCCACGCGCATCTGCATGCCGCTCGAATAAGTCCGCACGCTTTCGTCGAAGTATTCGCCGATTTCGGCAAACGCCTCGATATCCGTGATGGCATCGTCGATTTGATGATTATTGAAGCCCATCAGGCCAGCTGCATGGTAGACGTTTTGTCTTCCGGTCAACTCTGGGTTGAAGCCCATGCCCAGTTCGAGAATTGCGGCGATGCGGCCGTTGACATGAACGGAGCCCTCTGTTGGTTGCAACGTGCCGGTGATCATCTTCAATAGCGTGGATTTCCCGGCACCGTTCTGGCCAACGATGCCGATGGCCTCGCCCGGCCGAATGGCGAAGCTGATGTGACGTAATACCCAATGTTCGTGGCTTGGTTTGGCAGAAGCGAAAAACCAGTTCGCAATGCGCTTCCATTCCGAGCTGTATGTCCGATATGCCTTGCCGAGATTCTGGACGGTGAGCAGGGTCATAGGGCGTCCACCATTTCTGGAGCAGCGCGGCGGAACATGAACAGCCCCAGCAGCAATAGCAGGATTGAGACACCAACGGGGATAGCCAGTTGGTTGAGATTAGGTGAAACCTGATACACCAGTACATCGTGGTAGGCATCCACCACGGAAAACATCGGGTTGAAGTTCATCAGCGAGCGCAGATATTCAGGGATGATATTGGCCGAATAAACGATGGGCGTGAACCAGAACCATACCTGCAGCACGATGGGCACGACTTGACCGATATCTCGAACGAAAACATTGATCACACCGAGCACCAGGCCCAAGCCCACACCGAGTGCCGTGACGGCGAGGGTCAGTGGAATGAGCCAGAACATGTCCAGCGACGGCGTCTGGCCCAGCGCTGCGAACACGACCAACACGGCCACGAAAAGCAGCAGATTATTCAAGAGGCACGACCCAACCACGATCACGGGCAACGCGATGCGAGGAAACCGCATCTTTTTCATCAGGTTGCCTTGCTCGATGAAAAGATTCAGACAGCGAGAGACGATTTCCGAAAACAGGTTCCATGCCAGAACGCCGGCCATCAGATACAGCGCATAAGCATATTTATTATCGATGCCCGGCAACCGGGCGGCCAGCACGTTGGAAAGAATGAGGGCGTAGATAGCAACCTGGGACAACGGGTGGATGATCATCCACAGGCCGCCTAGCCTACTGCGTGCAAATCGCGCAATGAATTCATTGCGGATGGATGTAACGATGAAGCTTCGGTATTCCCAAAGCCCTTTCAACATGCCGAACATGCATGGTCCTCGATGACGCGTTTGATTTTTTCACTGACATGGCGAATAGACGCATGGATTGCAGTGGATGTGCGGCTCCGTCATAGCCGAGGCCAGACAGTACACAATTGCCTGAAAATGCGCACGCCGATAGCGGCGTTAATGGCTGATTTGTGGAGGAATCGGGGAGATATGAAAGTATTCCGTGTTCGATTCCGCTTCGGCAGCGCAACGTTAAAGCGGCCTCAAGAAACTGCTGGTGAGGCGTCCCCATCGGGCTACCGCCCTTTCCACGGAAAGGTGGAACACCCTTCTGTGGAAAGTAGCCACGGCTGTGTCAATCGGCTAGATCTCAAGATCCTGCGCGACCGTAAACATCCTCAAAGCGAACGATGTCGTCCTCTCCAAGGTAGTCCCCGCTCTGCACCTCGATCAGCACCAGGTCTATAACACCCGGGTTGCTCAAACGATGCCGGTGACCTGCGCGAATGAAGGTCGATTCATTGGTATTGAGCATCAGTTCCTGATCATCGTTGACCACGACCGCCATGCCACTCACAACGATCCAGTGTTCGCTGCGATGATGATGCATCTGCAGAGACAGCGAAGCCTTGGGTTTGACCACGATGCGCTTGATCTTGAAACGCTCGCCGTTTTCCAGGGTCGTGTAAGTGCCCCAAGGGCGATGCACAGTCTGGTGAAGTTGATGAAGCGTATGCCCAGACTTCTTGAGCTGAGTAACGATGTGCTTCACGTCCTGGGCATGATCCTTGTGCGCGATCATCAGGGCGTCGGCGGTGTCGATCACCAACAGGTCTTCAACACCCACCAGCGCAGTCAGCCGCTCTTCGGAATTGACGTAGTTGTTGCGCGAACCGTGGGACAGCACTTCGCCTTCGAAACGGTTGCCGTTGTCGTCCTGCTCGGTCAGCTCACTGACCGCATTCCAGGAACCGATGTCGCTCCAGCCGATATTGCACGGCACGGTCGCAACCTTGTCCGAGCGCTCCATCAGCGCGTAATCAACGGAAATGTCCGGCACCTTGGCAAACGAGTCAGGATCTACGGCAAGGCAGTGATACCCCGCACCTTGTGTCAAACGCGAACTCGCCAGCGACAACGTAGCCGCTTCCAGAACATCCGGCGCATGTTTGGCAAACTCTTCCAGCACTGTTTCGACTTTGAAACAGAACATGCCCGAGTTCCAGAAATAGTTACCGGCTGAGACATAAGACTCGGCCGTCGCGAGATCTGGCTTCTCGACGAAACGAGCAACTTTCAAACCGCCATTTTGCTCGATAGGGTTGCCGGCTTCGATGTAGCCAAATCCTGTTTCGGGATATTGCGGCTGGATACCGAACGTGACCAACCAGCCCTGCTCCGACAACTGCACGGCTCTCTCCACTGCGGCAGCGAAGGCTGGCTCGTCCTGGATCAAGTGATCAGCAGCCAACACCAGCATGTGCGCACCCGCGCCCTGCAGCGCCTTGATCTGCAGCGCCGCCAATGCCACAGCCGCCGCCGTGTTGCGGCCAAAGGGTTCGAGGATGAAACCCTGGGCCAGGCCGGCTTTGTTCACACCGCGGTATTCGTCTTCGGTCTTGAACAGCAGCTCACGATTGGTGACCGTCAAGACTTGCGAAACGCCCGCCAGCGCCGAGGCGCGCAAAAAGGTCTTCTGAATCAGGTTCTGGCCGTCCGGCAGCGTCATGAACGGCTTGGG
The DNA here is from genome assembly GCA_963528485.1 of uncultured Pseudomonas sp. Lineage (GTDB taxonomy): Bacteria > Pseudomonadota > Gammaproteobacteria > Pseudomonadales > Pseudomonadaceae > Aquipseudomonas. Next base: position 3,271 of record CAURWS010000543.1, read on the forward strand.
ATGGGCCTCGCGAGACACAGGCCACAACCGGCTGCCGACGCCGCCAGACAAAATTACGGGTATCAAGTCCATGCCTTAAAAATCCTTTCATATTACTGAAGAAACAGAAGCAGTGAGTGGGGCCACACTACCAGTCCGGCACATGGCGCTTTCTGAGCGCTGCCAGATGCCTTCGTTGCGCCGTGGGGTCCCAAGCTGACGATTTTACGAGCGCAGAGAATATCAGAGATTAGAGGCTGTGACCGCCCGGTGATTGTGCTATTCAACGTCCTTCGCATGCCCGAAGCCGCTGAGCGTGGGAGGACTTTGTGTGAGCCCTACATCAGCAAGGCATCCAATTTTTTCAGCAAATTGAGGTGGTGACTTTTACATCCGTAAGCATGGAAGCTGTTGGCGAGGATAACCGTCGAAAAAGACCTTCCACCGGGGTTAAGATTGAGATAG
>CAURWS010000544.1:0-3706 GCA_963528485.1 uncultured Pseudomonas sp.
GGTAGGAGGAGGCCGTCAGGCAACCACGCGATAGCACGGCACATACGCCGCGCCGCCGGGCAGCTTCATCCGGTGCTGTTCGACGAAGGCCTGCAGCAGCTTGTCCAGCGGCTTCATGACTTCGGCGTCGCCATGGATTTCATACGGGCCGTGTTCTTCGATCAAGCGAATGCCCTTGTCCTTGACGTTGCCCGCCACGATGCCGGAGAACGCCCGACGCAGGTTGGCCGCCAGCTCATGGGGCGGCAGGTCGCGACGCAGCTGCAGGCTGGCCATGTTGGCGTGGGTCGGGTCGAACGGGCGCTGGAAGCTTTCTTCGATCTTCAGCAGCCAGTTGAAGTGGAACGCATCGGCCCGCTCGCGACGGAACTGCCGCACGGCCGCAAGGCCCGCGGTCATCTGCCGGGCGACTTCGGCCGGGTCGTCGATGATGATCGTGTAATGCTTGTGGGCCGCTTCGCCCAGGGTGGCGCTGACGAACGCGTGCAGCTGCTCCAGGTACGGCGCGGTGCTTTTCGGCCCGGTGAGGATCACCGGGAACGGCAGGCCCTGGTTGTCCGGGTGCATCAGGATGCCCAGCAGGTAGAGGAATTCCTCGGCCGTACCGGCGCCGCCGGGGAAGATGATGATGCCGTGGCCCACGCGCACGAAGGCTTCCAGGCGTTTTTCGATGTCCGGCAGGATCACCAGCTCGTTGACGATGGGGTTCGGCGCTTCGGCGGCGATGATACCCGGCTCGGTCAACCCCAAGTAGCGCCCGCCGTTGATGCGTTGCTTGGCGTGGGCGATGGTGGCGCCTTTCATCGGGCCCTTCATGACGCCCGGGCCGCAACCGGTGCAGATGTCCAGCTTGCGCAGGCCCAGTTCGTGGCCGACCTTTTTGGTGTATTTGTATTCTTCGGTGTTGATCGAGTGGCCGCCCCAGCAGACGACCATCTTCGGCTCGACGCCGGGGCGCAGGGTGCGGGCATTGCGCAGCAGGTGAAAGACGTAGTCGGTGATGCCTTGGGAGGTATCCAGGTCGATGCGCTGGCTGTCCAGTTCGCTTTCGGTGTAGACGATGTCGCGCAGGGCGCTGAACAGCATTTCCCGCGTGCTGGCGATCATCTCGCCGTCGACGAAGGCGTCGGCCGGTGCATTGAGCAGCTCCAGGCGCACGCCGCGATCCTGTTGGTGAATACGCACTTCGAAGTCCTTGTAGGCTTCGAGAATGGTTTTGGCGTTATCGACATGGGCGCCGGTGTTGAGAATGGCCAGGGCGCACTGGCGAAAGAGGGTGTAGATGCTGCCCGAACCCGCAGCGCTGAGTTGTTGTACTTCCCGTTGCGACAGAGTCTCCAGGCTACCTTTGGGGCTGACTTGAGCATTGATTACGTGTCTTGGAGCCATTCTGAATTCCTTGAAAGCGATGCCGGCCGGTCGTTGTCGACGGTCGGCATTAGTACAGTGAGCCTTACCAGCGCTCACCCATGGGGCCATTTTTTACATCGCTCGGTCAGGAAAGCAAACGTTGTGAGTGAAATCTTTGGGTTACGCGTCCGGGGCGGCCATTCGCCCGATGCTTTTTGATTTTCCGTCGTGCCCCGGTATGCTGCACGTCGACGTCCTGACGCCCGTGACAACGCCACCCTATGATCTTCAACTTCGCGGTTTTCCTCAGCACCCTGGTCGCCATGGAGGGTGTCGGCTTTCTTGCGCACAAGTACGTCATGCACGGCTGGGGCTGGTTCCTGCATCGCTCCCACCACGAAGAGCAGCTGGGCGCCTTCGAAACCAATGACATTTACCTGCTGGTGCTGGGCGCCGTGGCCGTTGGCCTGATCGTGCTCGGCAACAGCGGCTACGACCCGCTGCAATGGGTGGGGGCGGGCGTCGCGGCGTTCGGTCTGATCTATATTCTGGTGCATGACGGTGTCGTCCATCGGCACTGGCCGGTGCGTCCCAAACCGCGCAATCGCTACCTGCGCCGCCTCTATCAGGCCCATCTCATGCACCACGCCGTCAAAGGCCGCCGCAACAGCGTATCCTTCGGCTTTCTCTACGCACCGAGTGTGGCGACCCTGCAAAAGCAGCTGCGTGACATGCGCCACGCCGAGCGCATGCGTGAACGCGAACAGGGCCCTGGCGATGCCTGCGGTACGTCGATCAACCTTTTTTCAAGCGCGGGAGACAGATGTGACTCAATCGAAAGCACACCCAGCAACCGGTAAAACCATTACCTACAAACGCCCCGACGGCAAAGACGTCAGCGGTTATCTGGCCAGCCCTGCAAAGCCCGAAGGCGCTCCGGCCATCGTGGTGATTCAGGAATGGTGGGGGCTCAACGATCAGATCCGTGGCGTGGCCGATCGTCTGGCGGCTGCGGGTTATCTGGCGTTGGTGCCGGATCTGTATCGCGGCGAGATGACCGTTGAAGAGGAGGAAGCCCATCACCTGATGAGCAAGCTCGACTTCGCCGACGCTGCCACCCAGGACATCCACGGTGCCGTGCAATACCTCAAGACCCACACCCCGAACGTTGGCGTCACCGGTTTCTGCATGGGCGGCGCGCTGACCCTGCTGGCGCTGAACTTTATCCCTGAGCTTGCGGCGGGCGTGGTGTTCTATGGCATGCCGCCGCTGGAGTACCTGGACCCGAAAAACATCAAGGTGCCGGTGCAGGCGCACTGGGCGATTCAGGATGAATTCTTCCCGGCGGAAAACGTCGACAAGCTAGAAGATAAGCTCGCCGAAGGTGGGGTCGACATCGAATTCCACCGCTACCTGGCCCACCACGCGTTTGCCAACGAAACCGCTATCGGTCGTGGGCGCATTCCTGGAACTCAGTACGACCCGGTCTGGGCGCAACTGGCGTGGGACCGGGCGTTGACGTTCTTCGGCCGTACCTTGTGGGGCTGATGCGCTAAGTCAGGGATGCGGGTTGCCAGTCGGCCACGGTCTGCGCGCTGATGCTGACCCCGCCGCAAACCACGATCACCACGTCATGGGCCTCGGCGATGGCCGGGTGATCGCGATAGGCGACGGCCAGCGACACGCCGCAGGCCGGCTCCACCAACTGGCGCTGGTCCTGGGCGTAACGAACCACGCCGTCGATGGCGTCGGCATCGCTGAGCACCACGCAGTCGTGGGGGAAGTGGCGAATATGTTCCACCGGCCAGGCCGCCACTTGGGACGCCGCGAGGGAGCTGGCGACGGTCTTGATCTGCGCCAGCTTCACCGGATAACCCGCCTTGACCGCAGAGGCGAATGACGCCGCGCCTTCGGTTTCGCACGCGACCACGCGGCAGTCGAAGCGTTGATGCCGTTCCAGACCTGTGAGAACCCCCGCCAATAGACCTCCGCCACCCACCGACGTGACGATTGCGTCGACCCGGGGGCAGTCCTCAAGAATCTCGTCGACCATCGTGCTGTGACCCTCCCACAGCAACGGGTGATCGAACGCCGGCGCGTATTGGTTGCCGGGCTCCTCGGCCAGTTGCAGGGCCAGTTGATTGGATTCGTCCCAGACCTGCCCATGCACCTGAACCTGCGCGCCAGTGCGGGCAATGCGTTGGCGGGTGGCTTCAGGTGTCGAAGTGGGCACGATGATCAGCGCCTCCAGCCCCAGACTGATGGCCGCCATCGCTGCGGCCAGCCCGGCGTTACCACCCGAGGGGCAGACCACCCGCTGCATGCCTTGCTCGGCGGCGTAGGTACACAACCGGCC
>CAURWS010000545.1:0-3696 GCA_963528485.1 uncultured Pseudomonas sp.
TGCGTGAGCTGAGCACCACTCCCGAAAAAACCGTGACCTTCCGCAAGCCCACCTACACCCTGGGCTTCAGCAATACCGACCATCTGGTGCGCAAGTCCAACTGGGACATCAAACTGACCAAGACCGGCTTCACCAATCAGGCCGGTCACTGCCTGGTGCTGCTGACCAGCATGGCCAACCGTCAGGTCTCGGTGGTGATCCTCGATGCCTTCGGCAAGTTCACCCACTTTGCCGACGCCAGCCGTATGCGCCTGTGGATGGAGACGGGTAAAAGCGGTCCGGCGCCGGAAGTCGCGCTGCAGTACAAGAAGGAAAAGAACCTGGTCATGAGGCAGAAAGGCCTGCAAGCTTCCGATTAATTCCCTCTCTTGACCTTTGGCAATCCGCCTGGATTGCCAAAGGCCCCTCGACTGACAACAGTTTCATCCTAGCCACAGCGCACAACTCCCACGACCCGCTAAGCTTGCCTTGTTGACGCTTGCTTCGGACTTGACTCGGGGGAGTTGCACCATGGTCATCAAATGGGTAGTGGCTGCGCTGCATTTATTGGCTTTCGGTTTTGCGCTGGCGGCGGTTCTGGCTCGGGGACGTGCGCTGCGGCGATTGCGCACCGACGATCCGCGCTCGTTTCGCGATGTGTTCGTGGTCGACAACATCTGGGGCGTTTCGGCGGGGATACTGCTGATCACCGGCGCCTTTCGCGCATTCGGCGGGCTGGAAAAAGGCTCGTTCTACTACCTTCATCAACCCTTGTTTCACCTGAAAATGACCGCGTTCGTGGCGATCCTGGCGCTGGAAGTGGTGCCGATGTTCGCCCTGATCAAATGGCGCATCGCGTTCAAGAAACAGCAACCGATCGACACCTCCCTCTCCCGCCGTTTCGCGCGGATCAGCCATATGGAAGCGGCGCTGATGGTGCTTATCGTGATTGCCGCGACCGGGATGGCGCGGGGGATTCTGTTGAGTTGAGCATCTATCCATCGGCCGACGCATAGCCTGTGGGAGCCGGCTTGCTGGCCCCCACATTACCGAGACGGACACGCCGCCTCTTAACTCACCCAAAGCACCATCAACGTTACGTTCGCCGCCGAGATCAACCCGAACAGCCCCCAGGCCAGCACTTTGGTCAGCGTGCTGTTGGCAAACGGGCCCATCAGCTGTTTGTCGCTGGTAAAGCGAATCAACGGCCACAGCGCAAACGGCAGTTGCAGGCTGAGGACCACCTGGCTCAGCACCAGCATCTTGCCCACGGCGCCGTCCCCAAACCAGATCACCCCCACCAGCGCCGGAATCAATGCCAGCGCGCGAGTGATCAGACGGCGTTGCCAGCACGGGATCTTGGCGTTGAGAAACCCTTCCAGCACGACCTGCCCTGCGATGGTGCCGGTAAAGGTCGAACTCTGCCCCGCTGCCAGCAGCGCGACGCCGAACAGCACACTGGCCAGCGCGCCGCCTACCAGCGGATCGAGCAGGTGATAGGCGTCCTGAATCTCGACCACGTCCGAATGCCCGGTGCCATGAAACGCCGCTGCCGCGAGAATCAGGATCGCCGCGTTGATCACCAGCGCCATGCTCAGCGAGGCGATGGTGTCGACCCGCGCGTAGCGAATCGCGCTGGCCTTGCTTTCAACAGAGGTGCCGTTGACCCGGGTCTGCACCACGGATGAGTGCAGATACAGGTTATGGGGCATCACCGTCGCGCCGAGAATGCCGATGGCGATATACAGCGGCTCCTGCTGACTGAGCACGTCCCACGAAGGCTTGAGTCCCGCCACCACGTCCGGCCAGAACGGCTTGATCAGCACCAGTTCAATGAAGAAACAGGTGGCAATGGTCGCAATCAGCCCCAGCACGATGGCCTCCAGGCGCCGGAAATTGGCGCCTTGCAGGGCCAGCACGATCACCGTGTCGAACGCCGTCAGGGCAACGCCGGTGGTGATGGACACACCCAACAACAGGTGAAATGCCAAGGCTGCGCCGAGCACTTCGGCAAGGTCCGTCGCCAGAATCGACAGCTCGGCGAGGATCCACTGCCCCAGGCCCACGCGGCGGCTATAGCGCTCGGCAGACAACTGCGCCAGGTCGCGCCCGGTGGCGATGCCCAGCCGTGAGCAGAGGTTCTGCAAGACCATCCCCGACAGGCTCGCCAGTACCACGACGAACAGCAGTGCGTAGCCGAACCGCGACCCGGCTTCAATCGCGGTGGCCCAGTTGCCGGGGTCCATGTAGCCGATAGAGATCAACAGGCCAGGGCCGACGAACAGCATCAGCTTGCGCAGGAACGACGCGTTGGCCGGGATTGCGACGCTGTCGGTCACGGCTGAAGGGCAGAATGGCGCGGTGGCGGTGGTCGGGAGTCTGTATTTCACGGGAATCCGGCAGGTGATGGCGAACAGCCCTGAAGCTTAATCGCAAGGAAATATTTTGTCTTGAATCTCTGCAAAAGCTCTACCATGCATCGTCCCACGGAACTGGAAAACAATAATGTCTTTGCCTTCACACCCCTCTGACCACGCCGACGCACAGCCGGATGGTGTCGACCCGATTCGCGCCGCACGCATTTCTGCCCGCATCGACCGCTTGCCCGCTGTGGCGACGGTCTGGAAACTGGTGGCACTGCTGTCCATCGGCGGTTTCTTCGAACTCTACGACCTGTTCCAGACCGCCTACATCAGCCCCGGCCTGATTCGCGCCGGCCTGTTCGCCACGGGCGCTCAGGGCGTGTTCGGCTTCTCCGATCAGGCAGCCTTCGCCTCGGCCACCTTCCTCGGCCTGTTTCTCGGCGCCAGCCTGCTCAGCCCCATTGCTGACCGCTTCGGCCGCCGCGCGATCTTCACCTTCGCGCTGATCTGGTACACCGTCGCCACGGTCTTGATGGGCATCCAGACCTCGGCGCTGGGCATCATCTGCATGCGCTTTCTGGTGGGCATCGGCCTGGGCATCGAGCTGGTGACCATCGACGCCTACCTCTCGGAACTGGTGCCCAAGCGCATGCGCAGTTCGGCATTTGCCTTCGCGTTTTTCGTGCAGTTCTTGTCAGTGCCGTCGGTGGCGCTGATGTCCTGGTGGCTGGTGCCGCAGGACCCGTTCGGCATCGCCGGCTGGCGCTGGGTGGTGATCGCCAGTGCGGTGTTCGCGCTGTTCATCTGGTGGCTGCGTTCGCGCCTGCCGGAGTCGCCGCGCTGGCTGGCGCAGCACGGCCGTTTCAGTGAGGCCGAGAAGATCATGGACGATCTGGAAGCGCGCTGCGTGAAGGACCATGGCAAGGCGCTGGACGAGCCGGAAACCCACAACGTGGCCGTGGAAGGCAAGGGTCGTTTCGCCGACATCTGGCAACCACCCTATCGTCGTCGCGCGCTGATGCTGATCGTCTTTCACGTGTTCCAGGCCATCGGCTTTTTCGGCTTTGGCAACTGGCTGCCGGCCTTGCTGTCGGGCCAGGGGGTCAGCGTCACCCACAGTCTGGCGTATGCCTTCGTCATCACCCTCGCCTACCCGCTGGGGCCGCTGCTGTTCGTGAAGTTTGCCAACCGCTTCGAGAACAAGTGGCAGATCGTCGGCTCGGCCTTGGGTGCGATGGTTTTCGGCACCTTGTTCGCCCAGCAGACCACTGCGGCAGGCCTGATCTTCTGCGGGGTCATGATCACCTTTTGCAACGCCTGGCTGAGCTTCAGCTATCACTCGTACCAGAGCGAG
>CAURWS010000546.1:0-3670 GCA_963528485.1 uncultured Pseudomonas sp.
GCGCTACTGAGTACGATCGGTTGTACTCAAAATCAAAAGCCCGGCCGATGCCGGGCTTTTTGTTCGTCGAGAACAACAGGTTCGACGTTGAGTCTGCGGTTGTCAGTCAAACCAACCTACACAGCCAGTACATCTCGAAACACATCGGGCCGTAACGCGGCGATATGCAACAATGATCGTGCTGCTCCAGATGGCGTACGTCGACCTTGCTCCCATTCCTGAAGCGTTCTTACCGAAACGCCCAAGAGTTCGGCGAACCGGGGTTGCGAAAGGCCCGTTTTGCTCCGCGCCTCAGCTGCCTCAGTCATGAGGACCGAGTGCACGTCGCCATGCCGGCCCGCTTTCACATCTCGAATGGACTTCAGAAGCTCTTCGCCAAGGTTGCGTTTCGCATCGCGTTCCATCAGTTCTTTTTCAGTCAGGGGCATTATTGAACTCCTTGGCGATTTTGCGCAGAACGTGCGCAGGGATATTTTCAGTGGCGCCTTTGCCATAAATGAGCAACGCAACAAGTGCTCCGCTGGCAAGTTGTGCCGTATAAATAACTCGCACGGCGCCACTTTTGCCTCGTCCATCGGTGCTCCAACGAACCTTGCGACATCCACCTGAGCCTGGGACCACCGCTCCGGCGTCCGGATTGGCGGCGAGGTAAGTGATGAACTCGCCTCTTTCCAGTTCGGTCCAGTAATCGGGCCAAAGCCTGGAAAAAAGCGGCGACTCAATGATCGTCAGAAGGGGTGGAGTGTACGTCTTTGACGTAGATTTTCGCAAGTTGGCTGGGTCTTGAAACGCTTCCTGGATAGGATTTTCCGGATCAGACTTCCCCATTCACCGCACCCCCAACCCCACCCGCATATCCGCTCCGCTCGGCTGTTGATACAAGCTCAGCCCGAACTCCGGCAACACGGCCAGCAGGTAATCAAAAATATCCCCCTGGATCCGCTCGTAATCGGCCCAACTCGTGGTGCGGGTGAAACAGTAGATTTCCAGCGGCACGCCTTGGGCGGTGGCTTCCATCTGGCGGACCATGCAGGTCATGTCCGGGTGAACGTCGGGATGGCTTTTCAGGTACGCCAGCGCATAGGCGCGGAAGGTGCCGAGATTGGTGATGCGGCGGCGGTTGGCCGAGAGTTCGGCGACGTTGCCTTGCGCCTCGTTCCACGCCTTGAGTTCGGCCTTCTTGCGGCCCATGTAATCGGTGAGCAGACGCACTTGGGTGAGCTTCTGCTCTTCGGCATCGGCGACGAAGCGTACGCCGCTGGCGTCGATGAACAGGCTGCGCTTGATGCGTCGGCCGCCGGACTGCTGCATGCCGCGCCAGTTTCTGAAGGATTCGGACATCAATCGCCAGGTCGGGATCGAGACAATCGTCTTATCGAAGTTCTGGACTTTTACGGTGTGTAGCGTGATGTCCACCACGTCGCCATCGGCGCCGACCTGGGGCATTTCGATCCAGTCGCCGACCCGCAGCATATCGTTGCTGGTCAGCTGCACACTGGCGACGAACGAGAGCAGCGTGTCCTTATAGACCAACAGAATCACCGCCGACATCGCGCCCAGACCCGACAGCAGCAACAGCGGCGAACGGTCGATCAGGGTGGCGACGATGATGATGGCAGCGAACACATACAGAATCATTTTTGCCAATTGCACATAGCCCTTGATCGAGCGGGTGCGGGCGTGTTCGGTGCGGGCGTAGATGTCCAGCATGGCGTTGAGCAGGGCGCCGACGGTGAGCATCATGAACAGAATGGTGAAGGCCAGCGCGATGTTGCCCAGCACGTGGGCGGCGGTGGAGCTGAGGTCGGGCACCAGGTTGAGGCCGAACTGGATCACTACAGAAGGCGTGACCTGCGCCAGTCGATGAAACACCTTGTTGTGCCGAAAGTCGTTGAGCCAGAACAGCGCGGGCTGACGGCCCAGAGCTTTCATGGCGTAAAGGATGAGAAAACGCATCAGGCGGCCCAGTACCAGCGCCGCGATCAACAGCATGAGCAGGCCCAGGCCGGTGCGCAGCATGGGCTGGTGTTCGAGCAGGTCCCAGAGTTCCTGAGCGCGATGGCCAAGCGTTGAGGTGTCCATGGGCACATGATCTCCTGAAGAAAAGGGGGGCGTGATTAGAGCATCGATGGGACGCATCGCGCAGCAATGAGTAAATCCGGTAACAAAATAGGCCCGTTGAGCTAAAGAAACTCGGCGAAAGCGGCTTAAACCGGTAACCTATGCGACTGTTTTTTTGCATTCCGCCGAGGTACCACCCGTGTTCTCCCAATTCGCCCTGCACGAACGCCTGCTCAAAGCCGTGGCCGAACTCAATTTCGTCGAGCCTACGCCTGTGCAAACAGCAGCGATTCCGCTGGCGCTGGAAGGACGCGATCTGCGGGTGACGGCGCAAACCGGCAGCGGCAAGACTGCCGCCTTCGTATTACCGATGCTCAATCGCCTGATCGGCCCGGCCAAGATGCGCGTCGACATTCGCGCCCTGATCCTGCTGCCGACCCGCGAACTGGCCCAGCAGACCCTCAAGGAAGTCGAGCGCTTCTCGCAGTTCACCTTCATCAAGGCCGGTCTGATCACGGGCGGCGAAGACTTCAAGGTGCAGGCCGCGATGCTGCGCAAGGTGCCGGACATCCTGATCGGCACCCCGGGTCGTCTGCTGGAGCAACTGAACGCCGGTAACCTGGACCTCAAGCACGTTGAACTGCTGGTGCTGGACGAAGCCGACCGCATGCTCGACATGGGCTTTGCCGAAGACGTCGAGCGCCTGGCCAATGAATGCGCCAACCGCCAGCAGACCATGCTGTTCTCCGCCACCACCGGCGGTTCGGGCCTGCGCGAGATGATCGCCAAAGTGCTCGACAACCCCGAGCACCTGCAGGTCAACAGCGTCAGCGAACTGGCTCCAGGCACTCGTCAGCAGATCATTACCGCTGACCACAACGTGCACAAAGAGCAGGTCCTGAACTGGCTGCTGGCTAACGAGACCTACCAGAAAGCGATCATCTTCACCAACACCCGTGCCATGGCCGACCGCATTTATGGCCGTCTGGTGGCGCTGGAATACAAGACCTTCGTGCTGCACGGCGAGAAGGACCAGAAAGACCGCAAGCTGGCGATCGATCGCCTGAAGCAGGGCGGGGTGAAGATCCTGGTCGCCACCGACGTGGCTGCTCGTGGTCTGGACGTCGATGGCCTGGACATGGTCATCAACTTCGACATGCCGCGCACCGGCGACGATTACGTCCACCGCATTGGCCGTACCGGCCGTGCAGGCGCTGAAGGGTTGGCGATCTCGCTGATCACCCACGGCGACTGGAACCTGATGTCGAGCATAGAGCGCTACCTGAAGCAGAAGTTCGAGCGCCGCACCATCAAGGAAGTGAAGGGCACCTACACCGGTCCGAAGAAGGTCAAGGCTTCGGGCAAGGCTGTGGGCGTGAAGAAGAAAAAGACCGACGGAAAAGACAAGAAAGGCGCCGACAAGAAGAAGACCGCCGCTAAAGGCCCGACCAAGCGTAAGACGGTGAACCGCCCGAAGGCCGAGTCGCTGGTGAGCCAGGACGGTCTGGCGCCGCTGAAGAAGCGCGTGACCCGTCCGCCGGTTTCCGAGTAAGCGTCTTCGAATCCATGCATTGGAATCGGTGCATGGAATACATACTGTGGGAGTGAG
>CAURWS010000547.1:0-3659 GCA_963528485.1 uncultured Pseudomonas sp.
GGACAGATCAATTGCCTGACACTGCGCATTCGCCAGCAAGCCGGCTCCCACAGGGTTTGCGCACACCTGTAGGAGTGAGCTTGCTCGCGATGGGTTTCAGTTTTAAAGCTTGGCTTTGACCGCAGGCAGCGCATCCTTGTCGTCGATGGTTTTCACGCCATCGAGCCACTTCTCAAGCACTGCAGGGTTGGCCTTGACCCAGGCTTTTACCGCCTCGGTGTTGCTGATCTTCTTGTCGGCGACTTCTTTCATGATGCTGTTTTCCATCTCCTGAGTGAACGTCAGGTTGGAGAACAGTTTGGCCACGTTCGGGCACGCGTCGGCGTAGCCTTTGCGGGTCACGGTGTAGACGCTGCCGGTGTCACCGAAGTATTTCTCGCCGCCCTTGAGGTAGTGCATGCCTTTGATCTGCACGTTCATCGGGTGCGGCGTCCAGCCGAGGAAGACCACGAATTCCTTCTTCTTCACGTTGCGCTGCACTTCAGCCAGCATCGCCTGTTCGCTGGACTCGACCAGCTTCCAGTCGCCCAGCTCGAACTCGTTCTTCTTGATGATCTCCTGAATCGATGCGTTGGCCGGAGCCCCCGAGCCGATGCCGTAGATCTTCTTGTGGAACTTGTCGGCGAATTTGTTCAGGTCGGCAAAATTGTGCACGCCCGCATCAAAGACATAGTCCGGGACGGCGAGGGTGAACTCGGTGCCTTCCAGGTTCTTCGCGTACTGGGTCACGTCACCCGTGGCGATGAACTTGTCATAGAAACCCTGCTGCGCAGGCATCCAGTTGCCCAGGAAAACGTCCATCTGACCGTCTTTGAGACCACCATAGGCAATCGGCACTGCCAGCGTATCGACCTTGGTCTTGTAACCCATGCCGTCGAGCAGAAAGCCCGCCGTGGCATTGGTTGCAGCGATGTCGCTCCAACCCGGATCGGCCATCCTGACCGTACTGCAGCTTGCGTCAGCGGCGTATGCAACGACGCTGCTCAAGCTCATCACCGCAACCGCCAGCGTTGTGAACAACTTCTTCATGGTGTGCCCCTTTTTGGTTTTCTAGGTGTTGGCAGGGTTCAAGGTTGTGGATAACGGGCCTTGCGCTCCAGATCGTCGAGATCGATATGGTTGCGCATGTATTGCTGACTGGCGTCTACCAGCGGCTGGTAATCCCAACTCTTCAGCTTGCCGAGGGCCAGCGATTCGGCCACGAAACGCCGACGTCGCTGGCTGGCGAGCACCTGGTGGTGTATCGCCTTGATGTCCCATTTGGCCTGTGCTTCGGCCAGGAACGCGTTGAACAGGTCGCGATGGGCCTCTGACGGGCTCAGCTCTTCCTGCTCCTTCGGATCGTTGTACACGTCATACAGCAGACATGGGTCCTGTTCCGAATAGATGAATTTGTAAGCGCCGCGACGAATCATCATCAGCGGGCTGTTGGTGCCTTCGGCCATGTACTCGCCGAATACTTCGTCGTGACCGCCTTCGCCTTGCAGGTGTGGCAGCAGCGACCGACCGTCCAGTGGCAGGCCAGCCTCCAGCGTGCCTTGGGCCAGCGCCACGAAGGTCGGCAACAGGTCGGCGGTGGACACTGCAGCCTTCACGCGGCCAGCCTTGAATTGCCCCGGAGCGTACACCAGCAGGGGGACGCGGGCGGACATTTCAAACCAGTGCATTTTGTACCAGAGGCCGCGCTCGCCGAGCATGTCGCCGTGGTCGCCCGAGAACACGATGATGGTGTCGTCAGCCAGGCCGGCGTCTTCGAGGGTCTTCAGCAGTTTGCCGACGTTGTCGTCGATGTAGCTGCACGCGCCGAAGTACGCGCGGCGGGCGTCACGAATCTTGTGCTCCGGCAGCGGCTTGTCCCAGAGGTCGTAGACCTTGAGCAGACGCTGAGAATGCGGGTCTTGATCGGCCTGGGCCGGCGGCGCAGGCGGCATCGGGATCTCGTCGTCGCTGTAGAGATTCCAGAATTCCTTGGGAATGGTGTACGGGTCGTGGGGGTGGGTCATCGACACGGTCAGGCAGAACGGCTGATCGCCATCTTCACGCACGTGGTCGAACAGGTATTGCTGGGCCTTGAACACCACTTCTTCATCGAAATCGAGCTGGTTGGTGCGCACGCACGGGCCGGCTTGCAGCACCGACGACATGTTGTGATACCAGGTCGGGCGCACATCCGGCTCGTCCCAGTTCACCGCCCAGCCGTAGTCGGCGGGGTAGATGTCACTGGTCAGGCGCTCTTCATAGCCGTGCAGCTGATCGGGGCCGCAGAAATGCATCTTGCCCGACAGCGCGGTGCGATAGCCGAGGCGGCGCAGATAGTGGGCGTAGGTCGGGACATCGGCGGGGAAATCGGCGGCGTTGTCATAGGCGCCAATCTTGCTCGGGAGCTGACCGCTGACCAGGGTAAAGCGAGAGGGAGCGCACAGGGGGCTGTTGCAATAAGCAGCGTCGAACACCACGCCGTCAGCGGCGAGGCGACTCAAATTAGGCATCTTGATGGGAGATGAGGCGTAAATCGGCAACATCGGCGCGGCCATTTGATCGGCCATGATGAAAAGAATGTTCTTGCGCTTCATTTCTTCCCGGCATTCCATAGTGAATATTTATGCGAAATTGCTGTTCCAGAGAATGAGACCCATGCGATCAGCGGTAAAGCCCATACAACGCAATGCCTAGGATAAGCCACGCTTATGTTTGAATCCCTCGGTGACATGTCGTTGGACCTGCTTCGCGGTTTCGAAGCGGCCGCCCGATTGCGCAGTTTCACGGCAGCGGCGATTGAGCTGGGCACCACCCAACCGGCCATTAGCCAGCAGATCAAAAGGTTAGAAGAACAACTGGCAACACGCCTGTTCGACCGCATTTATCGCGGCATCGAACTGACCGACGCCGGGGAGATTCTGTTCAACCACGTGCAAGCCGGGTTGCAGTCGATGGATGCCGGGCTGAACCTCATCACCGAGCAGCATCAGCATGAGGTGCTGCAGGTCGCCACCGACTTCGCTTTCGCGGCGTACTGGCTGATGCCGCGCCTGCACCGCTTTCACAAGGACAACCCTGACGTCGACGTCAGCCTGGTGACCAGCGAACGCAGCCACAACATGCTGCGCGCCGACATCGATGTGGCGGTGCTGTTTGGCGACGGGCGATTCAAGCAGGGCGAAAGCCATTGGCTGTTCAGCGAAGAAGTGTTTCCGGTGTGCAGCCCAAAGCTAGTAGCACGTCGCGAGTTGCCGTTGCGGCCGGAGGCCTTGAGGGAGTTTCCGCTGCTGCACCTGCGAGGCGAGGGTGGCAACAACTGGTTTGACTGGGGTGGCGTGTTTCGCGCCCTCAACATCGCCCAGGCCCCGGCGCCGGGGCAACTGCGGTTCGACAACTACACCCTGCTGATTCAGGCGGCAATTGGCGGGCAGGGCGTGGCGATTGGCTGGCGGCATCTGGTCGATGACCTGCTGGAGCAGGGCTTGCTGTGCCGGCCTATCGAAGACACGGCCATTTCCGCATATGGCTATTACATCGTCCTGCCGCAACGCAAACGGCGGGTGCAAATCGTGCAGCGTTTTGTGGATTGGTTAAAAAGCGAACAAGCGTTGAGCGGGGATTCGCTGGTGGGCAAGGCGTTGCCTTCCATTGCGGTCTAGCACCTGTTTTGTAGGAGCGGG
>CAURWS010000548.1:0-3655 GCA_963528485.1 uncultured Pseudomonas sp.
GTCAAGCACAGCGTGCGCGGCCATGACAAAGCCTGAGCCGGTGTTCGCGCTGATCGACTGCAACAGCTTTTACGCGAGCTGTGAGCGGGTGTTTCGGCCGGACCTGGCCCGAACGCCCATCGTGGTGCTGTCGAACAACGACGGTTGCGTGATCGCCCGCAGTTACGACGCCAAGCCCTTCGTGAAGATGGCGGCGCCGTATTTCCAGATCAGGGACGATCTGCAGCGCCATGGGGTGGTGGCGTTCAGCAGCAATTACGCGTTGTACGGCGATATGAGCGAGCGGGTGATGAGCATCATCGAGTCCATGGTCCCGGCGCTGGAGGTGTACAGCATCGATGAGGCGTTCGCCGATCTGACCGGCATTCCCGGGGATCTGACAGACTTTGGCCATGAGATTCGTCGGACCATTCACAAGCGCACCAGCTTGCCGGTCAGTATCGGTATCGCCAGCACCAAGACGCTGGCCAAGCTGGCCAATCACACCGCCAAGCTGTTGCTGAACGCCACCGGTGGCGTCGTTGACCTGCGCGAACCCTTCAAGCGTGACTGGACCTTGCGCAACACCGATGTCGGCGAGGTCTGGGGCATCGGCAAACGGATGAAGGCGCACCTGCAGGCCATGGGCATCAAGACCGCCATGGACCTGGCGCAGGCCGACCCTGCCACGTTGCGCCAGACCTTCAGCGTGACCATCGAGAAGACTGCGCGCGAACTGGCAGGCACGCCGTGCCTGGAGCTGGAAGACGTCGAACCACCACGCAAGGAGATCTGCTGCAGCCGCATGTTTGGTGATCGGGTCACGGACATCGAGCCGATCAGGCAAGCCGTGGCGACCTACACCCAGCGCGCCGCCGAGAAACTGCGGGCGCAGCAGTCGCTGTGCAAGAAAATCCGCGTCAGCATCCGCACCGGCATGTTCAACCCCGACGAAGCGAAGTACGCCAACGGCGCGCTGGTGGAGTTGCCGTATTACACCAACGACGTGCGGCTGATGACCAAGGCAGCGACCGAGGCCTTGCAGCGCCTGTTTCGGCCGGGGTTCAAATACAGCAAGGCCGAGGTGTTGCTGATGGACCTGCGCAAGCCCGGTGAATTTACCGAGGATCTGTTCACGGACTCGCAGCCGCAGAAAGCCGACCGGGCGATGGAGGTGCTCGATGAGATCAACGATCGCTGGGGAAGGGGAACCTTGCGAGCGGCCAGCGTGCCTGTCGATCCGGCGTGGGCCATGCGCCGCGAATTGATGAGCAGAAGTTACACCACACGCCTCGATGGCCTGTGGGTGGTGCGCTGTCACTAGTCTCACCGTTATGAACATCATCCCCTCGCGCGCTCGCGGTTCACGATAAACTCGCTGTTTTCCCCTGGCCATCGACGACCGAGGACCCAGCGTGATCAGAGAACTCAAGACCTTCATCTGCGTGGCCCGACGCGGCACTTTCGCGGCGGCGGGGCAGGAAGTGGGGTTGACCCAGTCGGCGGTGAGTGCGCAGATCCGCAACCTTGAGGACAGCCTGGGGGTGAAACTTTTTGACCGATCGGGACGCGCGGCGACGCTCAATTCGGCGGGGCAGCGGGCGATTCCGCTGGCTGAGGAAATCCTGCAGATTTTCTCGCGCATGGGCGCGCCGGACACTGGCAACGACTTCCACGGCGCTCTGCGCATCGGCGCCATCGGCACGGTGCAGACCGGCATTCTTCCCCAGGTGCTGGTGGCGCTGAAGGCCAAGGCGCCGTTCATCGAAGCCAGCCTCATTCCTGGGGTGTCGCTCAATCTGTTGAGCCTGGTGGACTCAGGGGATCTGGACCTGGCGATCATGATCAATCCGCCGTTCGCGCTGCCCAAGGACCTGCGCGCCGAGGTCATCGCCCGCGAGCCGTTCGTGCTGATCACGCCGAAGAACGTGCGCGGCGCCGACCCGATCCAGTTACTGCGCGACCATCCCTTCATTCGCTACGACCGAAACTCTTTCGGCGGCCGCTCGGTGACGCAGTTCCTGCGCGAGCAAAAGCTGCATGTGCGCCAGGCGCTGGAGCTCGATGAGCTGGACGCCATCGTGAAGATGGTGCGCAGCGGTCTGGGGGTGGCGTTGGTGCCGCTGGCGGGCTTGTGGCTGGAGAACGCCTCGGATGTGCGGGTCATTCCATTGCAGGCGCTGACGTTCCACCGCGAGATCGTGTTGCTGACCCGTTATCAGCAGCGCCATGCGCCGCTGTTCAACCTGTTTCGCACCTGTGTGATGGACGCCATGGCCAAGCACAGCGCCCAGAGCTGGCAGGCCAGAGCCTCTTCTTGAAGTTCAAGGTATCAAGTCGAGCGATGGAGGGTGCACGGCTTTTGGGCATGACGACTGGATTTGGTGCAAAGCGGCTCAAAAGACGCTGACTCATCAAAAATAGTGTTGCTCAGGTCTCAAAATATCCGCTTTTGTCACGGGGTCTTTCAGTCAAGAATCAGCTCACGCATAACAACCTGCAGGAATAACCCCGTGAGCCTTTCTCCTTTCCATCTCGCTATCCCTGTTTATGACTTGGCCGCCGCGCGTCACTTCTACGGCGACGTCTTCGGCCTTGCCGAAGGGCGTTCGAGCAATCAATGGGTGGACTTCGATTTCTACGGCCATCAGTTGGTGATCCACGAACATCCTAAAACTGCCTCGCAGGAATCGGTGCACTCCAATCCGGTCGACGGCCACGACGTGCCGGTCCCGCATTTCGGCATCATCCTGCACTGGGAAGAGTGGGAAGCATTGGCTGATCGCCTGCGCGCCCGTGAAACCCAATTCGTGATCGAACCTTATGTGCGCTTCAAGGGCCAGGTGGGCGAGCAGGCGACCATGTTCCTGTTCGACCCGTGCGGCAACGCGCTGGAATTCAAGGCGTTCAAGGACATGAGCCAGCTGTTCGCCAAGTAATAGAGCGTATCCGAGTCATCGCGACCGTCGCCATCAGAGCGACGGCGCCCTTAGCCGTTTAGCCTTGCAGCGCCCTGATGATCTGTGGACACCGCCTTATGTGCGGCGGCGTCCGGTCTTGTGCACGCCTGGCTGATCACCTGCCTGCTGCGTAAGGATAGAGAACGGTATGTTCGACATCAGTGCCAACGCGACCGCGCGATCAACGCCGGCTTCGGAGCCTCGCCATCACCGCGAGGAATGGCGGTTCGAGCCCTGCGGCGAGCGTTGCGTCATCCTCGTATTCGACACGGTGTTCTCCATCGAGAGCAACCGTCAGGCGGCCTCGACGGCCAACACCCTGCGCGCGCTGGTCGGGCAGGGCCTGTTGCCGGGTGTCACCGATGTGGTCGCCGCCATGGTCACGGTCGGCGTGCATTATTCGCCGCTGACGTTTGCGTCCCTGTACCCCGACATGTCGCCCTTCGATGCGGTGTGTGAGCGGTTGAGCGAAGCCCTTCGCCAGTCCACCGGGACTCAGGCTTCATCGGCCAATCGCATCGAAATCCCTGTGTGCTATGAGCCCGACTTTGCGCCGGACCTTGAGCAGGTGGCCCAGGCCTGTTCGCTCTCGGTGGCCGAGGTCATTGCGGCCCACACGGCCGAATGGCTGGATGTGCTGATGGTGGGTTTCGCGCCGGGGCATCCCTACATCGGCATGCACCCCGAGGCGTTGAAACTGCCGCGCCGCGCAGTGC
>CAURWS010000549.1:0-3654 GCA_963528485.1 uncultured Pseudomonas sp.
CTGCACCTCACCACGCAACAGCGCGGCCTGATGGTCGCCACACCGATTCTCGCGGGCGCCTTCTTGCGCTTTCTGATGGGCATGCTCGCTGACCAGTTGTCGCCCAAAACGGCCGGCATCATCGGTCAGATCATCGTCATCGTTGCCCTGCTGGGCGCCTGGCAACTGGGCATTCACAGCTATGAGCAGGCGCTGTTGCTGGGCGTCTTCCTCGGCATGGCTGGCGCGTCCTTCGCGGTGGCCCTGCCACTGGCTTCGCAATGGTATCCGCCGCAGCATCAAGGCAAGGCCATGGGCATCGCCGGGGCTGGCAACTCGGGCACCGTTTTCGCGGCCCTGATCGCTCCGGTGCTCGCCGCCGCGTTCGGCTGGAGCAACGTCTTCGGCTTTGCCGTATTGCCGCTGGTACTGACGCTGATCGCCTTCACCCTGATGGCGCGCAACGCCCCGGAACGCCCGAAGGCCAAATCCATGGGCGACTACCTCAAAGCCCTGGGTGATCGCGACAGCTGGTGGTTCATGTTCTTCTACAGCGTCACCTTCGGCGGCTTCATCGGCCTGGCCAGCGCCCTGCCCGGCTACTTCAACGACCAGTACGGCCTGAGCCCGGTGACCGCCGGTTACTACACGGCTGCCTGCGTGTTCGGTGGCAGCCTGATGCGCCCGCTGGGTGGCGCGCTCGCTGACCGTTTCGGCGGTATCCGCACGCTGTCGGGCATGTACGCCGTCGCGGCCATCTGCATCGCCGCCGTGGGGTTCAACCTGCCCAGTTCCTGGGCGGCACTGGCGCTGTTCGTCGCGGCGATGCTCGGCCTCGGTGCAGGTAATGGCGCAGTGTTCCAACTGGTGCCACAACGTTTTCGCAAGGAGATTGGCGTGATGACTGGCCTGATCGGCATGGCCGGCGGCATTGGCGGCTTCCTGCTGGCGGCGGGCCTCGGCGCAATCAAACAGAACACCGGCGACTACCAACTGGGCCTGTGGCTGTTCGCCCTGCTCGGCGTGCTGGCCTGGTTTGGCTTGATGAACGTCAAGCGCCGCTGGAGAACCACCTGGGGTTCGGCGGCGGTCACCGCAGCCCGCGTCTGACCGATCGAAGAGCGGCCATGAATCAGCACCTGACGCTGGAACCCACGCTGCCAGCCGCGCTGCGCCTGCGCTTCGCAGAGTTCAGCGCCAGCGGGCCAAGGACCGAGAATCAGGACGCCACGCGCCTGGTCACCCCTGCCCCGGCGCTGGCGGCCAGTAAAGGCTATCTCTTCGCACTGGCCGACGGCGTCAGCCAATGCGCCGATGGCGGTCTGGCGTCGCGCTCGACCCTGCAATCCCTGGCGCTGGACTACTACTCCACGCCGGAAACCTGGGGCGTGGCGCAAGCACTGGATCGCCTGTTGCTGGCGCAGAACCGCTGGCTACAGGCCAATGGCTTGCTGACTACCCTCAGTGCAGTCGTCCTGCGTGGGCGACGTTTCACCCTCGCCCACGTCGGCGATTGCAGGGCGTATCGCTGGCTCGACGGCACGCTGCAACGCATCACGGTCGATCACGTCTGGGAGCAGCCCGACATGCAGCACGTGCTCAAGCGCGCGTTGGGGCTGGACCAGCATGTCGTCATGGATTATCTGGACGGCGAATTGCGTCAGGGCGAGCGCCTGTTGCTGGTCAGCGATGGCGTCTGGGCGACCCTGGGCGATGGGCAAATCGGCTCGATCCTCGGCGAACAGAGCGACCTGGACAGCGCCGTGCGAACGTTGGTGAACACGGCGCATCTGGCCGGCAGTCAGGACAACGCCACCGCGCTGTTGATCGAGATTGAACAACTGGGCGCCGACACCCTAGGCGACACGTTGGCCCAGTTGCAGCAGTGGCCGGCGCCACCGGAGCTGAAGGCTGGTCAATCCTTCGAGGGTTGGCGGGTCGAGTCGCGCCAGGGCGATTCCCGGCAATCCTTGCTGTATCGGGTTCGGGACAACCAGCAGCAACCCTGGCTGCTCAAGACCCTCCCCGACAGCCGCCACGGCGAGCCCGGTGCGGCTCAGGCGTTGCTGCTGGAGGAGTGGTTTTTGCGCCGGGTGGCCGGGCGATTCTTTCCGGAGGTGCATCCGCTGCCGGAACGCCAACACCTGTATTACGTCATGCGCGAATACCCCGGCCAGACCCTGGCGCAGACCTTCGCCCATGAGGGGCCCATGGAGTTGACTCGGTGGCTGAGCCTTGCTCGTCAGTTGATCGGCGCTGTGGGCCTTCTGCACAGGCGTAACATCTTGCATCGCGACATCAAGCCAGAGAACCTGCTCATTGATGGCGAGGGCGAGCTGCGGGTGCTGGATTTCGGCCTCGCCTTTTGCCCCGGACTTTCGGCCGATCTGCCGGGAGATGTACCCGGGACGCCAAGCTTCATCGCGCCAGAAGCGTTCGAAGGCGCAGCCCCCGCGCCAACGCTGGACCTGTACGCAGCCAGCGTGACGTTGTTTTTCCTGCTCACCGGGCATTACCCCTATGGTGAAATCGAAGCGTTTCAGCATCGCCGTTTCGCTCGTCCGACGCCGGTCAGCCGTTATCGCCCCGATACCCCCGAATGGCTGGAACAGCATCTGGAACGCGCGCTGCAGGCCGCTCCCGAGCAACGCTTCGAGACCGCTGAAGAGTGGCTGCTGCAACTGCAACAGGGTGAACTGGCAACGCTGAATACTCGCTCCAGACCTTTGCTGGAACGTGAGCCACTCAAGGTGTGGCGGGCCGTTGCACTGGTGTCATTGGTGGTCAATCTGCTGCTGTGGGTCTGGCTGATTCGACATTGAATGTGCCGCGCGCCAACCTCCAGCGTTCGACAGCACGCCAGATTGAATCTGCACGAGCTCATTCAACAAGGCGAACAGCGGATTGCCGCTAACAGGTGTTCATCGGCAACACTTCAATAAGTGCGCGTAACCCTTCGGACAGAATTTTTCAGAACGCAGAAAAAGAAAAACCCGGCCGAAGCCAGGTTTTTCGTAAAGCCTGAGCTAATTACTTAGCTTCAGCTTCAACCTTCGCTTCTACACGACGGTTTACAGCGCGGCCAGCCTCGGTTGCGTTGTCAGCAACTGGGCGGGTTTCGCCGTAACCAACCGAGTTAACGCGGTTGGCGCCAACACCGTACTGGTTAACCAGAACTTGTTTAACGGCGTTTGCACGACGCTCGGACAGTTTCTGGTTGTAAGCGTCAGGACCGACGGAGTCAGTGTGACCTTCAACAGTGGTGGTGGTTTGTGGGTACTGCTTCATGAAGTCAGCCAGGTTCTTGATGTCGCCGTAGCTGTTTGGCTTGACGACCGACTTGTTGAAGTCGAATTTCACGTCCAGCTCAACACGTACGACTTCAGCAACAGCTGGGCAGCCATTGGCATCAACGGTGACGTTGGCCGGGGTGTCAGGGCACTTGTCAACGTTGTCGCACACGCCGTCGTTGTCGCTGTCGGAGCACACTTCAGCTACTGGAGCTGGTGCCGGTTCAACTTTCTTCGAACCGCCGCCGAAGTTTACACCGATACCGACGCTAGGAGCCCACTCGGTGTCGCCTTGGTCGATGTTGTACTGAGCTTCAACGCCAGCACGGGCGTAGAAGTTGTCGGTGAAGTACAGCTTGGCACCAGCGCCCAGGTTGGCGAAGGT
>CAURWS010000550.1:0-3649 GCA_963528485.1 uncultured Pseudomonas sp.
CACCTCCAGCGTCGCCAACCCCGCCGCGCAGGCCAGCGGGTTGCCGGAATAGGTCCCGCCCAGCCCACCCTGGGGCAGCGTGTCCATCAGCGCCTTGCGCCCCACCACCGCGCCCAGCGGCACGCCGCCTGCGATGCTTTTGCCGAGCAGCAGCAGGTCCGGCTCGATCCCCAGACGACTGAAGGCAAAGCGCTCCCCGGTGCGACCGAAACCCGACTGGATTTCATCGATGATCAACACAATGCCCTTGTCATCGCAGAGCTTGCGCAGGATGCGCGCGAACTCAGGGTCCAGCGCCAGAAACCCGCCCTCGCCTTGCACCGGCTCGATGATGAAACAGGCCACTTCGTCGATGTCGATCTCCACACTGAACAAGCGCTCCATCGCCTTCAGCGTCTCGGCCACCGTCACCCCGTTGTCGACACTCGGATACGGCAAATGAAACACCGGCCCCGGCAACACACCGACCTTCTGCTTATACGGCGCCACCTTGCCATTGAGATTGAGCGTGGCCAGCGTGCGGCCATGGAAGGCGCCATCGAAGGCGACGACCGCCGACTTGCCCGTGTGACCGCGCACCACTTTCAAGGCGTTTTCGGCCGCTTCCGCGCCGCTGTTGGTAAGCATGCCGCTGACCGGGTAACTCACCGGGATGAACGCCGCCAGACGCTCGATGAATTGCTGGTATGGCACATGGGGCGCAGCGTTGAACGCGTAATGGGTCATGCGCTGGGCCTGCTCGCAGATCGCCGCGACGATTGCTGGATGGCAATGCCCCAGGTTCAGCACGCCGATGCCGCCGACAAAATCAATGTACCGCTTGCCGCCAACGTCCCAGACCTCGGCGTTTTTTCCGTGGGTGAGGCTGACGGGGTGCACGAAGGAAATGGAATTGCTGACAGAAGGAAAAGCCATGCGTAAACGTCCTTGGGGACTGTGGGAATGGCGCCTATCTAAGCGATGAAGCGCAGCCCCTCACAAGCGAAATAAAGGCAAGGGATCATTCCGCCAGGGACTGATGTCAGGGAACAGGCATTTATCGACAGCGATAAGTTGCGTCGTGCCATTGAGCGCGGCCGATGGCAGGAGTGCAAACACCTGCCTGCAAGCAACTTCTGTCATTAGTTGACCAACAGGCTGTACTGCTTTTTGTGATCTCTCAGCCTTTCAGTTTTCGTTCAGCTTGGTGAGCGTACGCTCGGATTCAGGACTGAAAACGCTATCAGATTCAACAGGCATTTTCTCAATGGCAGACTGAGCGCCTTTAAAACCGGGCCACGCAGAGAAAAAGGGCTAAGAGAATAGGTTTAATTTATGACTGTTCCATTTCAGTTTAAAAACAGTGGAAGTACTCGAAATAAATTTGGACTTTCGATGAAAAACCTACACCTCGTAAACGGAATTTTCATAAATCTTCTCCTATTGTCTAAACCACCGAAGTTATAGACCCACAGCTTCGCTATAGGGACATACATGCATTAACCCTCGGATGGGTAACCGGTTTCAGTTCCACTACCCGCGCGCCAGTTGCAGCCGCTTGCCTATAAACAACGAGCACCCTGTTTTTCAAGGTGAGCACGTGCGTGTCCGTGCGCCTTGATATTGCCGAACGACCGGAGGATGTACATGAGTCTGGATTTTCTTCCTTTTTCCCGCCCCAGCATGGGCGATGAGGAAGTCGCTGCGGCCACCCGCGTGCTGCGCTCGGGATGGATCACCACAGGGCCTGAAGCCCAGCGCCTGGAGCAACAGTTCGCCGAGCGCTGCGGCGCGCAACAGGCTGTCGCGCTGTCGTCGGCCACTGGCGCCATGCACATCACCCTGCTTGCACTGGGCATCGGCCCCGGCGATGAAGTCATCACCCCCTCGCAGACCTGGGTGTCCACCGCCAACATGATCTGCCTGCTCGGCGCCACACCCGTATTCGTCGACATCGACCGCGACACGCTGATGACTGACGCCTCGCGAATCGAGCGCGCCATCACGCCACGTACCAAGGCCATCATTCCGGTGCACTATGCCGGCGCCGCCTTTGACCTCGACCCGCTCTACGCCCTGGCCGAGCGCCATGGCATCCCGGTGATCGAAGACGCTGCCCACGCTGCCGGCACCCGCTACAAGGGCCGTGCGATTGGCGCGAAAGGCACGGCGATTTTCTCGTTTCATGCGATCAAGAACATGACCTGCGCCGAGGGCGCGATGTTCGTCAGCGACGACGCACAACTGGCCGATCGCGTACGCCGTTTGAAATTTCACGGGCTGGGCGTCGATGCCTATGACCGCCTGACCCACGGCCGCAAGCCCCAGGCCGAAGTGATCGAACCGGGCTTCAAGTACAACCTGGCCGACATCAACGCTGCCATCGCGCAGGTGCAGCTGGAGCGTCTGGACGCCATCAATGCCCGGCGCACTGAACTGGCCCAGCATTACCTGGAACGCCTGGCCGGCAGCGCGGTGTTGCCACTGGCACAGCCGCCGTACGACCAGCAGCACGCCTGGCATCTGTTCATCCTGCGTATCGATGCCGAGCGCTGCGGTCTTGACCGCGACGCCTTCATGAAAGCTCTGCAGGCGCAGAACATCGGCAGCGGCATTCACTTCATCGCCACGCACCTGCACAGCCATTACCGCCAGCGTTTCCCCGATGTGAGCCTGCCCAACACCGAGTGGAACTCTTCGCGCCTGTGTTCCATCCCGCTGTTCCCGGACATGACCGTGGCCGATGTCGAACGCGTGGTCAGCGCCATTGAATCGGTCACCGGATCGGCCACTAAAGCCGGGGGGCCAGCCCGTTCATGAAACCCTACCCTATCCATCGCGTGTCGATCGTCATCCCGGTCTACAACGAAGAACAAAGCCTGCCTGAGCTTTTGCGTCGCACTGAAGCGGCCTGCGCGCAACTAGACGTGCCGGCGGAAATCATTCTGGTGGACGACGGCAGTCGGGATGACTCCGCCGAGATCCTGCTTCAAGCCAGTCAGCGCGAGGGCAGCCCTGTGGTGGCGGTGATCCTGAACCGCAACTACGGCCAGCACGCCGCGATCATGGCCGGTTTTGGCCAGTGCAAGGGCGATCTGGTGATCACCCTGGATGCCGACCTGCAAAACCCGCCGGAAGAAATTCCGCGTCTGGTCACCCTCGCCCAGCAGGGTTACGACGTGATCGGCACCGTGCGAGGCAATCGCCAGGACTCGGCCCTGCGCCGCTGGCCGTCGAAGCTCATCAACCTGGCCGTGCAGCGCTCCACGGGCGTGGCCATGACCGACTACGGCTGCATGCTGCGCGCTTACCGGCGCAGCATCGTCGACGCCATGCTCGCCTGCAGCGAACGGAGCACCTTCATTCCGATTCTGGCCAACAGCTTTGCCCGTCACACCACTGAAGTAGTGGTGGAGCATGCTGAGCGCGAGCATGGCGAATCGAAATACAGCGCGATGAAGCTGATCAACCTGATGTTTGACCTGATCACCTGCATGACCACTACGCCTTTGCGGTTGCTGAGCATCATCGGCTTCAGCATGGCCTTTCTCGGTGTCGCCTTCGCAGCCGCGTTGATCGTGCTGCGCCTGATCTTCGGTGCGCCCTGGGCCGGTCGCGGCACCGTTGTGCTGTTCGCGGTGCTGTTCGTGTTCACCGGCGGGCCGTTCGT
>CAURWS010000551.1:0-3648 GCA_963528485.1 uncultured Pseudomonas sp.
GTACAGGCCCATCAGCAGGCAACCCAGCGCCGCGGCGATGCAGGTGGCGACGAATGCCGCGCCGTGGTCGATGCCGGCGTCGGCCATGATGTTGGGGTTGACGAAGATGATGTAGGCCATGGTGATGAAGGTCGTCAGGCCCGCCAACAGCTCGGTTCGAACGGTGGTGCCATGCAGGCTCAGCTTGAAGATGCGCTCAAGCAGCCCCGTGCGTGGCGTGCTGCCTTGGACATAAGTGGCTTTGCCTTGCGTGGCATCGAGCGGCGTGGCTTCGGTTTTGCGACTTTCCACAGTGAAATCCTCGGGACGTTTTTGTTGTTTTTTTCAGAGCCGGTAACTGCTCTTTGTAGCGAGTCGACCGTCGGTCAATTTGTTGACTGGAAGGTCAGGAACGTTCACGAGCGAATTATCCGTTTGTATACAAAAAAAGCAAATAATGTTTTTGATTTTGTCGTGAGGATTTCCGGGATTGTGTGCATAACGCGACGATCAGCGGAAATCTGTTCAGCCGCTGTGCACTGTGTACAATGCGCCATTACTTTTACTGTGACTTTGCACGGATATCTGCTATTGGTTTTACCAACAGCCGCTTGTCATCAGCAGTTACGGCACGGCCCCAGCGCCGGATTTAGTTCTCACGAGTGCCCATGAACGATCAGTTGCAACCCCTCAAGAAACAGCCCCGCGCCGCCAAGGCGGGCCGCAGCGGCACCCAGGACGATATCGTCTACGCGCATATTTTCGAGGCGATCCTCGAGCAACGTCTGGCGCCGGGCACCAAACTGTCCGAAGAAGCCCTGGGCGAAATCTTCGGGGTCAGCCGCACCATCATCCGTCGCGCCTTGTCGCGTCTTGCCCACGAAGGCGTGGTGCTGCTGCGTCCGAATCGCGGCGCAGTGGTCGCAAGCCCGAGCGTTGAAGAGGCGCGGCAAGTGTTCTTCGCCCGACGCATGGTCGAGAAAGCGATCACGGAACTTGCAGTCGAACACGCCACGGCCGAGCAATTGCTCGAGCTGCGCAAGATGGTCAGCGACGAGCGCGACAGTTTTTCCAGAGGGGATCGCGGGGCGGGGATTCGCCTGTCCGGCGAGTTCCACCTGAAGTTGGCAGAGGCCGCGAAAAATGCGCCGTTGGTGAGTTTCCAGCGCAGTCTGGTGTCGCAGACCTCGCTGATCATCGCCCAGTACGAAAGCGGCAACCGCTCGCACTGCTCCTACGATGAACACACTCAACTGATCGACGCCATCGAAGCCCGCGACGCGGCGCTGGCGGTGAATCTGATGATGCACCACATGGATCACATCGACAGCAAGCTCAACCTCGACGAAGAAAGCGCCTCCGACGACCTGCACGCGGTGTTCTCGCACCTGATGCTGCCAAAGAAAAAGCCGGGGCGCAGT
Organism: uncultured Pseudomonas sp.; assembly: GCA_963528485.1. GTDB lineage: Bacteria > Pseudomonadota > Gammaproteobacteria > Pseudomonadales > Pseudomonadaceae > Aquipseudomonas. The sequence continues at coordinate 1,401 of CAURWS010000551.1, forward strand.
ACGGCGGTTTGATCGCCTGAGTTCGCCGCAAATTCTGCGGCGAACCCTCTTTGTCCTTCGTCGAACACCGATTGCCCTTGTAGGAGCGCGCTTGCCTCAGCGCTTATGCACCAAAACCCCCGCCGAATACGTCTCGCTCACCGTCCGGTCATCCCCCAGCGTCATCAACACGAACAACTGTTCTTCAATGCTGGTCGCCTGTTTCATGCGATAGGACAGCAGCGGCGTGGCGTTGAAATCCAGCACCACGAAGTCCGCCTCGGTGCCGGCGTGCAGGTTGCCGATCTTGTCTTCCAGACGCAGCGCCCGGGCGCCGCCCAGCGTGGCCAGGTACAACGACTTGAACGGGCTCAGCTTGGCGCCCTGCAACTGCATCACCTTGTACGCCTCGTTCAGCGTCTGCAGCAGCGAGAAGCTGGTGCCGCCGCCCACGTCAGTCCCCAGTCCTACATTGACCTTGTGCTTTTCCGCCATCGGCAGATTGAACAGACCACTGCCCAGGAAGAAGTTGGACGTCGGGCAGAAGGCGATGGCTGACCCGGTTTCCGCCAGGCGCTCACACTCTTCGTCGCACAGGTGCACGCCGTGGGCAAACACCGAGCGCTCACCCAGCAGCTTGAAGTGGTCGTATACGTCCAGGTAGTGCTTGCGCTCGGGGAACAGCGCCTTGACCCACTCGACCTCCTTGAGGTTTTCGCTGATGTGGGTCTGCATGTAGAGGTCGGGGTATTCGGTCAGCAACTGGCCGGCGAGGGCAAGTTGTTCCGGCGTGCTGGTCGGTGCGAAGCGCGGCGTGACTGCGTAGTGCAGGCGGCCCTTGCCATGCCAGCGCTCGATCAGCGCCTTGCTGTCGACGTAGCTGGATTCGGCGGTGTCCACCAGATAGTCCGGGGCGTTGCGGTCCATCATCACCTTGCCGGCGATCATGCGCAGGTTGAGCTTCTCGGCTGCGGTAAAGAACGCCTCCACCGACTCTTTGTGACGACTGCCGAACACCAGCGCGGTAGTGGTGCCGTTGCGCAGCAATTCCTGAATGAAGATGTCGGACACTTCAGCGGCGTGTGCAGGATCTGAGAACTGACGCTCGACAGGGAATACGTAGGTGTTGAGCCAGTCGAGCAATTGTTCGCCGTAGGAACCGACCATGCCGGTCTGAGGCAGATGGATGTGGGTGTCGATGAAACCGGCGGTGATCAGGGCGTCTTTGTAGGTCGCCACTTCGACGTCGCTGCCCAGGGTGTTCAGCAGGTCTTTGGCGTGACCCACGGCGACGATCTTGCCGTTTTCGACCACCATCAGGCCGTCTTCAAAATAACCGTAGGATGCCTCGATCACCACCTCGGCAGGGTCGGCGATGCTGTGGACAATGGCGGCGCGGTAGGCTTTCTTTGCAGTTGTCATGTTCAGGATTCGTTCTTCAAATGTTCATTGAGCCTGGCTGCGGCGGGAGACCGGCATCAGCTTGGCGACGGGTTCAGAGGTCGAGCCTTGCTCGCCGCTGTCCATTCCGAAGCAGGCGTTATAGGTGGCGATCACTTCGGCCGCGACCGACACGGCAATTTCCATCGGCAGCTTGCCCTTCACTTCGGACAGCCCCATCGGGCAACGCATGCGTTGCACCAGTGCGGGGTCGAAGCCGCGATCACGCAGGCGGTGTTCGAACTTGGCGCGTTTGGTCTTCGAGCCGATCAGCCCGAACCAGGTGAAGTCGCCGCGCTTGAGGATCGCGGCGGTCAGTTCAAGATCGAGCTGGTGATTATGGGTCATGACGATGCAATAACTGCCGGCGGGCAGGTTATCCACTTCATAGACCACTTCTTCGTTGACGATTTTGCTCACGCCTTCGGGCAGGTGTGTCGGGAATTCCGCTTCCCGCGAGTCGATCCAGCGCACCCGGCAGGGCAGGCTGGCCAGCAGCGGCACCAAGGCGCGACCGACGTGGCCCGCGCCAAACACGGCAATCTGCGCCTGGGGCTGGCCCATGGGCTCGAACAGCAGCACGTTCACGCCGCCGCAGCATTGGCCCAGGCTCGCGCCGAGGCTGAAGCGTTCGAGGCGGGTTTGCTGGCTGCCGCTTGCGAGCATCTCGCGGGCGATTTCCATGGCCTTGTATTCCAGATGGCCGCCGCCCACGGTGTCGTAGATCCGCTCGGCGCTGACCACCATTTTCGAACCCGCATTGCGCGGCGTCGAGCCACGCTCCTCGATAATGGTCACCAGCACGCAGGCTTCACCCTGGGTTTGCAAC
>CAURWS010000552.1:0-3645 GCA_963528485.1 uncultured Pseudomonas sp.
CCAGCAGGGCGATGGTGTCCGGGTTCTGCCGGGAGACCCCGATCAGCTTGACCGGCGCGCCTTTGGCAGCGAGGAAGATGAAGCCAGAGTCGCCGAGAAAACCCAGGTCCAGCGCGCCGGCTTCCAGGCCTTCGGCTACCGGTGCGGCGGACTGGAAGTGTTTCCATTCCACGGTGTAGGGCGCGTCCTTGAGCACGCCGGAGGCTTCTACCGAGGCGCGAACGTTGTAGTAGTTCTGATCGCCAACGACCAGGGTCACGGGGGCTGCCGCATGGGCGAACGGGGCAATCAGGGCCAGGGATGCCAGGCCGTGGCGGATGAAGCGGGAGAGGTTCATTGCGATGTCTCGAAAAGCGCCGGTCAGGTGCGGTGATGCCGACGTATGAGGTTGAGGCGTTCAGGAGGGGCCCGAGCGTGGATCAAGGATTGCAGGGGATGTGCCACTACGTGGTTGGCGCGCAGACAGCGCAAGCGCGTGGGAAAAGGCGGGAGAAGCCCGGCCTGGAGAGGGTTGCACTCAATGTCTGCATCTCGGCTCTGAGACTGCACACGCGCTTGAGGACAAGCGCGTTGAGCAAACTGCGCATCGGCTGTTGCTGATTCAACAGTGAGGGCCTGCCTCGATAAGACCATTGCCCCGATCAACGCACGCAGGAGCGCATCGACGGGGCAATTCATCCGGCTGAAACGGGGTCCGATCCTGTCAGGATTCGGCCCACTCCACATCCGTCAGACCGAGTTGTTCGGCCTTTGGCTTGCTGACTTTCGGCACTTTGTCCGAGCGGTACTTCGGTATCTGCCCGAATCCAGCGTCCACGGAAGCCCAATGCCAGGCAGAGGCGTTGTCCATGGCTTCGGCGCTGATGTAGAAGCTTTTGTATTTACCGTGCAGCAGGTAATCGATTCTGAAATGCTTGTACTGTCCCACTCTTGCAAACCTCCCTATCAGTCGCTTACATGTCGTTGAGTCGCAACGGCCGGGAAAATTCACTCGAATTATTTCTTTTGCTGCCAAATGGTTACGGGTGGTACAGAAGGATGATTCAGGGCTTGCAGATGTGAAAAAATGGATGGGTAGTACCGCGTTCGGGCTTCGCTGATTTGACGCGACTCCCTGCAGTTCGGCTTACCGACGGTAGTGACCTTTCGGACGCCGCCGCCGGCTAGCCGTGCTACTACAGAGTGCGTTGATGCGGGTTATTTGCTGGAGAACTTGAACACCGTCGTTTGGTTGTAAGCCTTGCCCGGATCAAGCCGCGTCGACGGGAAGCTGGGCTGGTTCGGTGAGTCCGGGTAGTGCTGGGTTTCCAGGGTGAAGGCACCCCAGTGCGGGTAGATCTTGCCGGCCTTGCCCTTCACCGTGCCGTCGAGGAAGTTGCCGGTGTACAGCTGCACGCCAGGCTCGCTGGTGAACAATTGCAAGCGTCGCCCGGATTTCGGGTCGACCACATCCGCTGCCAGCGTCGACACCTTGCCTTTGTTGTCCAGCACCCAGTTGTGGTCGTAGCCGCCCTGGGTCGGTTCAGCGAATTTGAGCTGCTGGTTGTCCTCACGAATACGTTTGCCGAATGCCACCGGCTTGAGGAAGTCGAACGGCGTGCCGGCCACAGCAGGCAGATCACCCGTCGGGATCAGCTTTTCGTTGACCGGCGTGTAGTGGCTGGCGTGGACGATGGCCACATGATCGAGGATGTCGCCGTTGCCTGCGCCGGCCAGGTTGAAGTAGCTGTGGTTGGTCAGGTTCAGCACGGTCGGTTTGTCGGTGGTGGCGTGGTACTGAATGCGCAGCTCGTTCTTCTCATTGAGGCTGTAGGTCACTTCGGTTTTAAGCGTCCCCGGAAAGCCCATTTCCCCGTCAGCCGACACGTAGGTCAGCTTGACGCCGACCCAACCCTTGTCCTTGACCTGCTCGGCCTTCCAGATCTGTTTGTCGAAGCCTTTCGTGCCGCCGTGCAAGGCGTTGGTCTTGTCGTTTTGCGGCACTTGATAAGTCTTGCCGTCGAGCGTGAATTTGCCGTCGGCCAGGCGGTTGCCGAAACGGCCGATGGTGGCGCCGAAATACGACGTGCCCTTGAGGTAGCCCTCCAGATCATCGAAGCCCAGCACCACGTCTTCGGTCTTGCCGTGCTTGTCCGGGATCAGCAGTGATTGCAGCGTGCCGCCGTAGGTGATGACCGTGGCCTGCATGCCGAGGCTGTTGCGCAGGGTGTATTTCTCGACGGTGGTGCCGTCCGGCATTTTGCCGAAAGTGGCGTGTTCGGTGGAGAGGCCGGCGGCGGCACTGGCGTGCAGTGCGCTGACCAGCAGCGAAAGTCCGATAGCAGGGATAAGCGTCTTCCTCATTGCGTCGTTCCTTTTTTGTTTTGAGCGGCAGTTGTTTTTAAAAGCAGCAGCAAGCTTCAAGCTGTAAGTGGGTCGATTTAACGTTTGTCGTCAGCTTGATGTTGAAGATGGTATTACTAATTAATGGCTTTAACGGCTAAATGCGCGTTGAAACCACAAAACCTCTCGATTTAAAATTTAATTGTAATACTATTTAGGGGTGGTCAAGCTCCTGAGCAGCTGCCGAACAGGTTTAGTCCAGCTTTTGGCGGTTGTACAGGCGTTTGACACTCAATCATATGATGATTAGCCTCGATTCGCGGAGCGGTTCCCATGGGCGGACCGCGAAAAGGGGTGGATCGATGAGCAACAGTTTTCACGCGTCGACAGTAGACCGTCTGGGCGCCTGGATTGCTCAAGGCAGCGTGGGGCCGGGGCAGTCGTTGAAGGTCGAAGCGGCATTGGGTGAAGAGTTCGGGGTCAGTCGAACGGTGATTCGCGAGGCCATCAAGACCCTGGTGGCCAAGGGCATGCTGGAAGTGGGGCCCAAGGTCGGGACGCGGGTACTGCCGCTGCGCAGCTGGAATCTGTTCGACCCGCAGGTGGTCGGTTGGTTGGCGGCCAAGGGCCTGCCGAAAAGCTTTGTGATGGACCTGCTGGATCTGCGTCGGGCCATCGAGCCGATGGCGGTGCGTTGGGCCTGTGAGCGTGCGACCCCGGAGCAGATTGTCGAGATACAGGCGGCCTATCTGCAACTGGCGGCCAGCGTTGCCGACATGGGGGATTACAACCATGCCGACCAGCGTTTTCACGAGGCGGTGCTGGCGGCCAGTCACAACCGCTTCATCGAACAGATGCTGCCGGCGATGGGCGCGCTGCTGGCGCTTTCTTTCGAGGTGTCGTCGGCGGTGCCAGGCGAGTTGGGCCGCACGCTGCCGTTGCACAAGGATCTCGCGGACGCGATCGCGACACGGGATTCGGCGCGTGGGGTGTGGGCCTGCATGAGCCTGATCGAAAACGCCAGCGAGGTGATTTCCCGCTCGCTGGTGCAGTGAGCGTTCTACAAGAGACAAGGCAATAGGGGCCCCGGGGCCCTAAACAAGAATAAAAACAGGACATTCGCTATGAAATGGCAGCCGGTCAGTGACCAGCGTTTCAAATTGGCCGAAGGGCCGTTCTGGGATGACGTCCAGCAGGCTCTCTATTGGGTGGACATCGCCGGATTCCGCGCCCTGCGTCTGCATCAGGGGCAGGTGCGTCACTGGCAATTCAACGAGCCGGTGTCAGCCTTCATTCCCACCGTCAAGGGCGATGCGCTGGTGA
>CAURWS010000553.1:0-3642 GCA_963528485.1 uncultured Pseudomonas sp.
CCACCAGGGCATTGGCGGCGTGGAAACGTTTGATCAGTTCGCGGTAGTCGAACACATCGCCATTGCTCGCCGGGTATTGCAGCACGGCGCCGAAGAATTCGCTGACGTCGCCCAGTTGGCTTTCGTCAGCCACGACCACTTCGATGCCCAATGGCTCGGCGCGGGTGCGCAGAACGTCAAGGGTCTGCGGGTGGCAGTGGCTGGAGGCGAAGAATTTGTGGCTGCCCTTGTTCTTGCTCAGGCGTTTGCAGAAGGTCATGGCTTCGGCAGCGGCGGTGGCTTCGTCGAGCAGCGAGGCGTTGGCGATCGGCAGGCCGGTGAGGTCGCTGATCAGGGTCTGGAAGTTCAGCAGCGACTCCAGACGACCCTGGGAAATCTCTGGCTGGTACGGGGTGTAGGCGGTGTACCAGGCCGGGTTTTCCAGCAGGTTGCGCAGGATCGGCGCCGGCGTGTGGGTGTTGTAGTAACCTTGGCCGATGTAGGTCTTGAACAGTTGGTTCTTGCCGGCGATGGCCTTGATGTCAGCCAGTGCGTCGGCTTCGCTTTGACCCGCAGACAGGCCCAGCACGCTGGTGCCCTTGATCGATTCGGGGATGACGCTGGCGCTCAGGGCCTCCAGCGAGTCGAAACCCAGGGTGGCGAGCATCGCGCTTTCGTCGTCGGCGCGTGGGCCAATGTGACGGGCGATGAACTCGTTGGCGGTGCTCAATTCGATGCGATCAGTCATTTCGCGCTCCTCAGGCTTCGGCGTTGGCTTTGATCAGGCGGTCGTAGGCGTCCTGATCCAGCAGTTGGCCGACAGCGGCGGCGTCGGAAGGGATAAAACGGAAGAACCAGCCTTGGCCCAACGGGTCTTCGTTGACCAGCTCAGGGTTGGCGTCCAGCGCCGGGTTGATCTCGACGACTTCACCGTTCAATGGCATGTATACGCCGCTGGCGGCCTTGACCGACTCGACGGTGGCGGCTTCGGCGCCTTTGTCATAGGCCTGCAGCTCAGGCAGTTGCACGAACACCACGTCACCCAGGGCGTCCTGCGCGAAAGCCGTGATGCCGACCGTGACGCTGCCGTCTGCTTCGGCACGCAGCCACTCGTGATCTTCGGTAAAACGCAACTCGCTCATGGACTCTCCCCTGGATGAAAAAACCGCTCGTCGTTGGCGCAAGCGTCATGGGGTAGGTGCATAGCAAGTTTGCGGCCAACCTTGCGAGAGGCTTATGAATCAAGGGTTTCAGCGGTTTTTGAGTTTTGGCTGAGAAAAAGAATGTAGCGAAATCGCTACAGATATTCCGGGTTTGAAAACTGTTGTGGGATCAAGGCCTTGTCGAATGGGGGTATGTGCAGCTCGTAACGATATCGTTCCGTTGTATTGAATTCGTTCCATGTTACTGCGCGAGGCGTTGTGGGAGCCTGTCAGGCTTTCCCGGGAATCCCGTATTTGCGCAGCCGATGGGCAATGGCCGTGTGAGACGTCTGTAAACGTGCCGCCAATTGCCGGGTCGAAGGGTAGTGGCTGTAGAGCTTTTCCAGCAGCGACTTTTCGAAGTCTTCGACGGCGGCTTCCAGGCTTTCGATCTCACCATCGTTTTCCCGCGCGACCGACGTACCGGCGATGTCCAGATCGCCGATGTCTACCAACGCGCTTTCGCAAATGGCTGCCGCGCGAAAGATCACGTTCTGCAACTGCCGCACGTTGCCCGGCCAGCGGTTGCCGAGCAAAGCGGGATAGGTGCCAGGTGCGAGGCGGCAGACCGGGCGCTGGATCTGGGTGCATGCCTGCTCCATGAAGTAGCGAGCCAGCAGCAGAATGTCCTGGCCGCGCTCGCGCAGGGGCGGGACTTCCAGATTGAGCACGTTCAGGCGATAGAACAGGTCTTCGCGAAAGGTGCCCTCGGCGACCATTTTTTCCAGATTGCGGTGAGTCGCGCTGACGATACGCACGTTGACCTGCACCTCTTTGTCGCCACCGACGCGACGAAAGCTGCCGTCATTCAAAAAGCGCAGCAACTTGGCTTGCAAGTAGGGCGACATTTCACCGATTTCGTCGAGAAACACCGTGCCCTGGTTGGCCAGCTCCATCAGGCCCGGCTTGCCGCCGCGCTGCGCCCCGGTGAACGCGCCGGGGGCGTAACCGAACAGCTCGCTTTCGGCGAGGCTTTCTGGCAACGCCGCACAGTTCAACGCCAGAAACGGCGCGCCGTTGCGCGTGCTGACCGCATGACAAGCACGGGCCACCAGCTCTTTACCGGTGCCGGTTTCGCCCTGAATCAACAGCGGCGCATCCAAAGCCGCGACCCGTTGTGCGCGGGCCTTGAGGGTGCGGATCGGTGTCGAATCGCCGAGCAGCGAGTCAAAACCTTCGGCGTGATCGTGATGCAGCGCCGACAGACGTTCACCGATGCGACTCGGCAGGTACAGCGTCAGCAGGGCGCCTGCGTCGGTGATCGGCGTGGCGTCCAGCAGCAGCGCCTCGCCATTGAGGGTGACCTCGCGCAGCGGCAGGCGAAAACCGTTTTCCAGCAGTGCGGTTTGCAGCGCCGGATCGGAAAACAGATCGCCGACTGACTCCCCCGACGGCTCGCGGCCATACAGCGCGACGAGTGCAGGGTTGGCCAGCAGCACGTGACCTGCACTGTCCAGGGCGAGCACCGGGTCGGTCATGGCGGCGAGCAGGGCATCGAGCTGCAGGTGTCGGCGCTGGCCGGGGAGGATGTCGACAACCGTGATCGCCTCCACGCCACGCACCCGGAACAGTCGGTCCTTGAGTTCTTCGAGCAGCTCATGGCTTAACGTTGGAGCATCGATGTAGACGTTGGGCGGCACCATTTCCACGGCGTCCAGGTTCAGATTCCGCGCGCCGAGAATCGCCAGGACTTCCTGAGTGATGCCGACGCGGTCGATGAACGTGACGTGGATACGCATGGGGTAGGGTGCAGTTCGGGCCAGAGACGCGTCGGATTATGCCAGTAAACTGCCCGAACGTTCTGCAGCGCCACCACCGCTGTAGGCGTGAGCTTGCTCGCGATCACGGTCGTCCAGACGCAGTGATGTCGCCTGACACACTGCAATCGCGAGCAAGCTCACGCCTACAGAATCGTTTCCAACGTCGTGCTAATCCAGATGCTCAGGCTTCACCGCATCGCCCGACTTCATGTCCAGCGTGTCGCGAATGTCCTCGAACATGAGATCGTAATCGCCGTGCATGTCGTGCAGATCGGCGTCTTTGGGCAGGCCGTGTTTCTCGCAGATGCGTGAGGCTTCGCTGGCGAAGTTGTAGGCCTTGTCCTTGGGCAGGTCGAACGTCTCGTTGATGCCTTTGCCGTTGATCTCGCCTTCCAGCGTGAAATGCATACCGGGCCCGGAATCGGTCTGACTGGCTTGGTAGCGGATATGCAGGTCGTAACCGATGTCATCCGGTTGCAGGGCATGGCGCGTGATGTGCAGATGGCCTGGCTCGAACATGTGACTGCTCCCTCAAGAAACGATGATCGTAAGGAGCAGACCGTGCACGTGGGCGGGGGTTCAGCACCGCAGGTCAAGGTTGCCGGGAAGACTCCGTACAGCCGGTGGTCTGTGCGCCGGGTTCGGGGCGTGACCAGATCCACAGATTGACCAGCACCATGCCGTTCACCGCGAAGTAGATC
>CAURWS010000554.1:0-3630 GCA_963528485.1 uncultured Pseudomonas sp.
GCCTTTTATCCACTCAGCCTTGTATTTGCGAAACAGAAACTCGATGCCCTTGGTCAGGCCAGTCACGCTCTCGACCTTCTGCGCGAGCATTTGCGTCAGGTTCAGGGTCGGGGTGACCTCAATGCCCAACTTCTTGAATTCCTCGCCGGTGGCCGCTTCGTACAGCTCGGAGGCGTGCAGCAGGGATTTGGAAGGGATGCAGCCGACATTCAGGCAGGTGCCGCCCAAGGTCTCGCGGCCCTCGATGCAGGCGACTTTCAAGCCCTTTTGCCCGGCGTGAATGGCTGCGTTATAGCCGCCTGGGCCGCCGCCGATGATGACAACGTCGTAGTGACTCATGAGCGTACTCCTGAAGGAAAAATTGACAGTGGAAGCAAGCGTAGACCGCCCTTTGCAAATGTCCTGAAACAATCACGATTAAATATTATGGTCGTAATATCTCTCGGGAGATTTGTCGAGGTCAAGAGCGAAGCTCGGTTTCGGGCTCAGACATAAGTCCAGACTGGCCTGTGGATAAGATGTTGGCACACTGTGTGTAAAGCTGTTGATACAGCTGCGTCAGTCTTGTGCGTAAACGTTGGCCGGGGTGACCGGGGCAGGTTGAGTAGCCTCCGCCACTGCGCATCGAATGCGGTTGAAAATGGTCACCAGCAACAGCAGCGCCATGACCGCGAGGGTGATATTGATCGGCGCCGTGAGCACATAGCCAGAGCCGATTCCCACGCCGAAAATCGCAAAACACAGCATGCGAACGTCGCTGTTCATCGGGCCATCACGTCGCCGCGATGCCTTGATCAGCGGCCCGAGCAAGCCTGCAAACTCGCTGAAAATCGACAGCAAGGTCACCAGTAGAACCAGCAGCAGACTCACCTTGGGAATCACCGCAAACGGCAGGAATAGAGCGGTTTCCGCCACCACCCGGCTCAGTTCGTGGGCGCAGTTGCCCAATTTGGAGTGTTGCCCGAACTCGCTGATCAGTTGCGCCTGCACCGCGTTGAACAGCATGCGGATCAGCATCCAGATGGGAATCAACACGAAGATCCAGGCATTGAGCGCGAACGCGGCGACCAGTACGCCCACCGCCACCGAAATGAGCCCCGCACACAGCGTCACATGAATGGCGCGCACGCCGTCATCGAAGAGGATTTTGGCACTGGGGTGGAGAATTTTCTGCAGCCAGGTTTTGAGTGTGGTCAGCATGATCGCGGGCCAGCTCCCTGTGGATAACTTTCTGGGAGCATAGTGCAAGTTTCGACTTCTACACCGGGTAACCCTAAGGCTGCTGGGTGAGAATCGGATTACGCTTTGTCATGGTCCCGCGCTCGGGCAAAGTGGAGCGCTGTCGCAAGCTGCGACATGAAGCTGCTTGCCAGACGGCTAACCTGTCGGATGGCTGTCTGAGTGAAGAATTCGTCACGTTCGCCCATAAGAACCGGACGAAAATTTCACGCCATTTGTTATATCGTAACGCCCTATACAACTGTGTTGCGGGATGTTTATTCCGCTGAATCGGCAGGTTGAGTGATGAGTTCAGCGTTGAAATTCTGGAGTGTCGATGCGGGTTGATCTGGATGTCGAAGGTGCAGCGCCTGCAAGCCTGCCAAGGTTTCAGCGTGCGAGCTTTCAGGTGCGTCGCCTCTCGCGATTGACCTACGTGCTGGGCGCCATGGGCGTGATCGGCCTGGTGGTCTCGTTGTTCGTCGACCTGTTTTCCCCCAATTCCCTGTGGACCGCAGTGCTCACCAACAGCGCCGCGAGCCTGCTGGTGCTGGCGGCAGCAACGCAGTCGGCGCAAGTGGCCGCACTGTGGCGCGCCTGTGTCATCGCCCCTGATGCCGAAGCGCTGGCGACGGATGACGACGCGGGTGCTGAAGAGCAGGGCTGGTACGACCGGCTGCTGGCGCGCATCGGTGGGGCAGGCGCCTCGATGGTCGGGCAGATCGGCGCGCCGGTGTTCTGGCTGGCGGGCTGGGCGCTGCTGGCGCTGATCAGTATTTCCCTGGTCTGGAACCTCACCCTCGTCGGCACCAGTGTCGGCCTGAGCGGCAATGTGGTCGGCGGCCTGCTGCTGTTGATCGGCTTTGGCCTGCTGGTGCTGGAGCGGCAATTCAGCAACGAATCCGAAGCAAGCTGGCCTGAGGCCGAGCAGCTGGCGCAGATTTCCCGCGCTGCGATTGGCACCTTGCTGGTTGCGGCGTTCTGCCTGTTCTTCTCGTCTGTGGACCGAGTCTGGCCGGCGCGTCTGGCGGTGTTGATCGGTCTGTTGCCGGGGCTGGTCGCGGTCGAGCTGCTGATCCGCGCGCTGCTGTCGATCTTCAGCCCGCGCAACGAGCGCCTTGAGCCGCGTCTGGTGGCCAGCAGCTTCGCCGCCGGTCTGCTGCGCTGGCCGCCGCGCCCGCTGACGGCCCTGCAGAACGAATTGCACAACCGCTTCGGCATCGACCTGCGACAGATCTGGGCGTTTACCTACATGCGTCGCGCCTTCCTGCCGGTGACGGCAGTGATCGTCGCCCTCGGTTGGGCGCTGAGTGGTGTGCACGAAATCCCGATGCAGGGGCGCGGCATCTACGAGCGTTTCGGCAAGCCCGTTGAAGTGTTGGGGCCTGGGCTGCACGCTGGTCTGCCGTGGCCATTCGGCACGGTGTTGCCGGTGGAAAACGGCGTGGTACATGAGTTGGCCACCAGCGTGTCGGAGGGCGGCAAACCGGACAACAACAGCGCAGAACAGGCGCTGGACCCTGCCGAAGGCCCGCCGCCCACCGTTGCCAACCGCTTGTGGGACGCCACCCACATCAACGACAAATCCCAGGTGATCGCCAGCGGCTCGGGCGACAAGCAGAGCTTCCAGATCGTCAACATGGACGTACGCTTCGTCTACCGCATCGGTCTGGACGATCAAGCCGCCATGGCCGCGACCTACAACAGCGCCGATATTCCAAGCCTGATTCGCAGCACCGCCAGCCGGGTGCTAGTGCACGATTTCGCTTCGCGCACCCTCGACGAGTTGCTCGGCGAGCAGCGCACCGATCTGGCGGCCGACATTGGCAGTGCCGTGGCGCGGGACCTGAAGAAGCTCGACAGCGGCGTGGAAATCCTCGCCACGGTGGTGGAGTCGATTCACCCGCCCGCCGGTGCGGCCAATGCCTATCACGCCGTGCAAGCCGCGCAGATCAACGCTCAGGCCTTGATCTCCCGTGAGCGCGGTGCGGCGGCGGATCAGGCCAACCTGGCGCAATTGCACGCCAGCGTCGCCCACGATCAGGCGGCGGCCAATTCCCGTGAAGTCATGGCCACCGCGCAAAGCGCCGACCTGCGTTTCGGCGCCGAACAACAGGGCTATGCCAAGGCAGGTCAGGCGTTTCTGCTGGAGCAATACCTGAGCCAGCTGACCCTGGGCATGACCCACGCCAGATTGCTCGTTCTGGATCATCGCCTGGGCGGCAGCAGCGCGCCCACCATCGATCTGCGTTCTTTCACTCTCCCGGTCGACCCTGCGGCGTCGCCAAAGTCGGTTGAACAGCCGTCGGCTGAATAAGGAGTCGTCCCTTGAGTCTGTTTCATTCCCACGATCATCACGACCATTCCGGTCACGACCACGGCGGTCATGGTCATCACCACGGCCATCACCAC
>CAURWS010000555.1:0-3626 GCA_963528485.1 uncultured Pseudomonas sp.
CATAGTAGTCGATGGCGCTTTCATCGACCGCAACCTTGGGCTGGTCCATGAAGCTTTCCGGGCTGATGTTCCAGTAGCCCGCAGCCGCCAGTAGCGCGGCCAGGACCCCGAAGATCAGAAAGGTACGAAATCGTTTGCTCAGCATAAATGCACTTCTATAAGTAGGCGGCGTGGGCCGCTTCGAGGTTGCCCTGAGCACTCAGGATCAACTCGCAGAACTCTCGGGCAGCTCCTTCGCCACCTCGGGCCTGGGTCGTGCCATGGGCGTGCTGGCGGACGAAACCGGCTGCGTTGGCAACGGCCATGCCAAGCCCGACGCGACGAATCACCGGCAAATCGGGCAGGTCGTCACCCAGATAGGCCACCTGTTCGTAGCTCAGGTTCAGCTGTTTGAGCAGCTCGTCGAGCACTACCAGCTTGTCTTCGCGGCCCTGATACAGGTGAGCGATACCCAGGTTCTTCGCACGGCGCTCGACGACAGGGGTCTTGCGACCGCTAATGATAGCCGTTGTGACGCCCGAATTGATGAGCATCTTGATGCCTTGGCCATCGAGGGTGTTGAACGTCTTGAACTCGCTGCCGTCTTCGAGGAAGTACAGGCGCCCGTCAGTCAGTACGCCATCGACGTCGAAGACCGCCAGTTTGATTTGTTTGCCGCGTTGCATCAGGTCATTCATGTCGAGGCTCATTTACATCACTCCTGCGCGAAGAAGGTCCTGAAGGTTGAACGCACCGACAGGGCGATCGTTCTCGTCGACGACGATCAGCGCGCCAATCTTGTTGTCTTCCATGATTTTCAGCGCCTGGGCTGCGAGCATCTCCGCGCGTACGGTCTTGCCGTGTCGGGTCATGACATCATCGATGGTCGCCTGACGAATGTCGATGTCGCGATCCAGCGTGCGGCGTAAGTCGCCGTCGGTGAAGATTCCGGCCAGCGTGCCGTCCTGCTCGACAATGGCGGTCATGCCCAGGCCCTTGCGGGTCATTTCCATCAGCGAATCGCGAAGCGGAGTGCCGCGGGCAACCCGGGGCAGTTCGTCGCCGGTGTGCATGACGTGCTCGACTTTGAGCAGCAGGCGACGGCCCAGCGCGCCGCCCGGATGGGAAAAAGCAAAGTCTTCGGCGGTAAAACCGCGTGCGTCGAGCAGGGCAACCGCCAAGGCATCGCCCATGACCAGCGCCGCCGTAGTGGAAGACGTGGGGGCAAGGTTCAGCGGGCAGGCTTCTTTTTCGACCCGTGCGTTGAGGTTGACGTTGGCGGCCTTGGCCAACGTCGAGTCGGGGTTGCCAGTCAGGCTGATCAGTTTGATGCCCAGGCGCTTGATCAGCGGCAGAAGCGTGACGATTTCAGCCGTGGTGCCCGAGTTAGACAGCGCCAGGATGATGTCGGCGCTGGTGATCATGCCCATGTCGCCATGACTGGCTTCGGCGGGGTGTACGAAGAACGCCGGGGTGCCGGTGCTGGCCAGGGTGGCCGCGATCTTCTTGCCGATGTGCCCGGATTTGCCCATGCCGACCACCACGACGCGGCCCTGGCTTGCGAGAATCATCTCGCAGGCGCTGACGAAGTCTGCGTCGATGTGCGCAAGCAGGCCTTCCACCGCTTCGATTTCAAGGCGGATGGTGCACTGTGCGGATTGAATCAGGTCGCGAGCGTTGGTCATGTCTGGATAGGGTCGGTCGGGTGAAAAGGCGGCGATTATAGCGGCAATGTTGAAAAGCCTCACGCCTCATCGCAGGACTTTGTGTATAGAAAGGATCCTTCCTTCAGCCCTTGTCCGGCAATGGGCTTAATAAGTGCAGGAAATTTCCACAGCCGCCGAAATGTTTCCTCGTCGACACAACTGGCCGCGTTGGAGCTTTGGCGGCGTACGACAGCGGTGTTATAGTTCGCCGCTTGTTCGGCCCCTCCAGACAGTGTGTCGTTCGACAAGGACGCGGCATCTGAGAGACAGGCTGCATCGCAAGGAGTTTAGATGAGTGCCGATAACGCCTACGCGGTCGAATTGAAGGGAGTGTCCTTCAAACGCGGTACGCGCAGCATCTTCAATAATGTGGACATCCGCATCCCCCGGGGCAAGGTTACCGGCATCATGGGGCCGTCAGGCAGTGGCAAAACCACGTTGCTGCGACTGATGGGAGCACAGCTGCGTCCGAACAGTGGTGAGGTCTGGGTCAATGGCCAGAACCTGCCGCAGCTCTCGCGCAGCGATCTTTTCGATGCTCGCAAACAAATGGGTGTCCTGTTTCAGAGCGGTGCGCTGTTCACCGATCTCGACGTATTCGAAAACGTGGCGTTCCCGCTGCGTGTCCATACCCAGTTGCCTGAAGACATGATTCGCGACATCGTCCTGCTCAAGTTGCAGGCGGTGGGGCTGCGCGGCGCGGTCGAGCTGATGCCCGATGAGCTGTCCGGCGGCATGAAGCGTCGCGTGGCGCTGGCCCGGGCGATTGCGCTGGACCCGCAAATTCTCATGTATGACGAGCCTTTCGTGGGGCAGGACCCGATCGCCATGGGCGTGCTGGTGCGCTTGATCCGTCTGCTCAATGACGCGCTCGGCATCACCAGTGTCGTGGTGTCTCACGATTTGGCCGAGACCGCGAGCATCGCCGACTATCTCTACGTGGTCGGCGACGGGCAGGTCCTGGGGCAGGGAACCCCGCAGGAATTGATGCAATCGGATAATCCGCGCATTCGTCAGTTCATGACAGGGGATCCAGACGGCCCCGTGCCTTTTCACTATCCGGCACCGGATTATCGCGAAGATCTTTTGGGGAAGCGCTGATGCGCAGAAAGTCGTTGATGGATCGTGTTCGCCTGATGGGGCGCTCGGCGATCGATATTGTTGCAGTATTGGGGCGTTCGGGGCTGTTTCTGTTTCATGCCTTGCTCGGACGAGGCGGGATCGGTGGCGGTTTTCAGTTGCTGGTTCGCCAGCTCTACTCGGTCGGCGTGATGTCGCTGGCGATCATCGTCGTTTCCGGCGTTTTCATCGGCATGGTGCTGGCCCTGCAGGGTTTCAGCATCCTTGCCAAGTACGGTTCCGAGCAGGCGGTGGGGCAGATGGTTGCCCTGACACTGCTGCGTGAGCTGGGGCCGGTGGTGACTGCGCTGTTGTTCGCGGGGCGTGCCGGTTCGGCATTGACGGCGGAAATCGGCAACATGAAATCCACCGAGCAGCTGTCCAGTCTGGAAATGATCGGTGTCGACCCGCTGAAGTACATCGTCGCACCGCGTCTGTGGGCAGGTTTCATTTCCCTCCCGGTGCTCGCCATCATTTTCAGCGTTGTCGGTATCTGGGGCGGGTCGTGGGTGGCCGTTGACTGGCTGGGCGTCTACGAGGGTTCCTTCTGGGCGAACATGCAGAACAGCGTTTCCTTCCCCAACGACGTCATCAACGGTGTCATCAAAAGCGTCGTCTTCGCTTTCGTGGTCACCTGGATTGCCGTGTTCCAAGGCTATGACTGCGAGCCCACTTCCGAGGGGATCAGTCGCGCCACGACCAAGACCGTGGTCTATGCCTCTTTGGCCGTATTGGGCCTGGACTTTATTTTGACCGCCTTGATGTTTGGAGACTTCTGATGCAAAACCGCGCCCTCGAAACCGGAGTCGGCCTGTTCCTGCT
>CAURWS010000556.1:0-3612 GCA_963528485.1 uncultured Pseudomonas sp.
CCACTACACCCGCGGCGGAATTACCTATTCAGGCTTTCTTTTATCTGCCCGAGCCCAAAGGCGGTCGGGAAGATGCGCAGTTCGATCAGCAGCGTTATTTCGAAAGCACGGGCGTCTGGGTACCCATTATCGCCATGACGCTGCCAAAGACATTATCCGATGAAGCATCTTTTAAATGCGATACGAATGACCAGGCCATTGCAGAATCAGGCAAGACCATTGACCGCTACATTAAGTCTGCCACCTGGATTTGGCGACCTGACCCTGGGACCGGCCAAAATGAATGGTCATTGTCTGTGGTATTGACTGAGTTGGGGCGCAAACAAAACAGCTCTTCAGGTTCCGATGCTGTATACGCTGAGTTGGTGCGCAAATACAAAAACGATTTTCAATGGAAGCAGAACGACGGAGGGGGCATGCGCCGTCAATTGGTTTGCCACTTCAATATTGCGCGAGCCAAGGCTGAGTTCAATCTTGAACCCTTCCGGCCTGACGCCACGGAAGCTAAGGCAGAAAAGGCAGGCTGCAACGTGTTGTGATTTCGTGACCGCCTGAACCTTGAGAACCAGAAAAAGGGCAGTGTTACGCGAGCACTGCCCTCTGGCGTTAACGCTGAGTCATTTCAACGCAGCAAGAATCGCATCCGGTGAAAACCCTCTGATCAGCGTGCCGTTCACGTCGATCAGAGGGATGCCGCGACCACCCAAGGCTTCGTACGCCTTGCGTCCCTCTTTGGACTTCTCGATGTCGTATTCGGTGTAAGGGATGCCCTTGCTGTCCAGGAAGCGCCGCGTCTGCTTGCAGTAGCCACACCAGTCGGTGGCGTACAGCACCACTTTGGCCTGGGACTGCACCTGCGCCGACACCGCCTGGGACGGATTGACGAAGTGTTCGATCTTGCCCCAGTTCTGGTAGACCACGACCACCAGCAGGATCAGCACGAACTTCTTGAGGGTACGCACGAGCATGACGATCAGCGCCTCTTGAGCTGGTCGGTGAGCTGCGTTGGCAGGCCCTTGATGATCAGCGTGCCCTTTTCTTCGTCGTACTCGATCTTGTCGCCCAAAAGGTGCGCTTCGAAGCTGATCGACAGACCCTCGGCGCGACCGGTGAAGCGGCGGAACTGGTTGAGCGTGCGTTTATCGGCCGGGATTTCCGGTGACAGGCCGTAGTCCTTGTTGCGGATGTGCTCGTAGAACGCGCGCGGGCGGTCTTCGTCGATCAGGCCGGAGAGTTCTTCCAGGGCGATTGGCTCGCCCATCTTGCTCTGGCTGCTGGCGTAGTCGACCAGCGCCTTGGTCTTCTCGCGGGTCGACTCTTCGGGCAGGTCTTCGCTTTCGACGAAGTCACTGAAAGCCTTGAGCAGGGTGCGCGTCTCGCCTGGGCCGTCGACGCCTTCCTGGCAGCCGATGAAGTCGCGGAAGTATTCGGAGACCTTCTTGCCGTTCTTGCCCTTGATGAACGAGATGTACTGCTTGGAGGCCTTGTTGTTCTGCCATTCGGAGAGGTTGATTCGCGCCGCCAAGTGCAGCTGGCCCAGGTCCAGGTGTCGCGACGGCATGACGTCCAGCGCGTCGGTCACCGCCACGCCTTCGCTGTGGTGCAGCAGCGCGATGGCCAGGTACTCGGTCATGCCTTGCTGATAGTGAGCGAACAGTACGTGGCCGCCGGTGGACAGGTTGGACTCTTCCATCAGCGTTTGCAGGTGCTCGACGGCGATGCGGCTGAAGGCGGTGAAATCCCTGCCGTCGTCCAGGTATTCCTTCAGCCAGCCGCTGAACGGGTGCGCGCCCGACTCCGGGTGGAACAGGCCCCAGGCTTTGCCCTGTTTGGCGTTGTAGCTCTCGTTGAGGTCGGCCAGCATGTTCTCGATGGCCTGGGACTCTGCGAGTTCGGAGTCTCGAGCGTGGAGGACTGCGGGCGTACCGTCGGGTTTCTTGTCGATCAGGTGAACGATGGCATGACGGATCGGCATGGATTTCTCGGCGACTGAAGTGGAACTGAACGGGGCAAGCATGGCCCGTGCGAAAGTCGCCAAGTGTACCGCAGACTGGGGAAAGAGCGCGCTGGGGAGGCCTGAAACAGGGGGGCATGACCATTAATATGACTTTTTTACGGCCCAATCGTGATAAAGCTGACCAAATGGCTAGGTTGGTGCGGATATTTGCTTGGCTCTGTGCTAGTTTTGCCCGGTCTTGCGCACTGAAGCGCGCCAAGCACGCAGTTTGTGGGCGTTCGGCCGAACCAAAGGCCGATTTAGGTATCTACATTTCGCGTCTGTACACACTCTGCAAACCATATGAATTTGATAGGGAAGGAACACCACCATGGCTCTGACTAAAGACCAATTGATCGCCGATATCGCAGAAGCTATCGACGCGCCAAAAACCACCGCGCGCAACGCTCTCGACCAATTGGGCCAAATCGTCGCTGATCAACTGGAAAATGGCGGCGAAATCACCCTGCCAGGCATCGGCAAACTGAAAGTGACCGAGCGTCCAGCTCGCACTGGTCGTAACCCTTCGACTGGTGCTGCCATCGAAATCGCAGCCAAGAAAGTGATCAAGCTGGTTGTGGCAAAAGGCCTGACCGACGCAGTCAACAAGTAAGCGAAAACGCTACTTGCAGGCGAAACCGTGTGACGGAGCGATCCGGACACGGTTTTTTTTGCGCCTGCTATTTGGGCACTGGGTTGCACCCGGCAGCCTTCGCCTCACTGGCTGAAACCAATGGCCGGTAGGGCTCCAGATTCCAGTCGGCGCGGCCGGGATAGTTGTCGATGATGCAGTTGAGCTGGCTTTCCATGCTGCCCGGCATTTTCTCTTCGTCACGCCATTGCGGATCAGCCCCCTTGAACTGCTGCAGCTCAAGGTAGATGGCTTTGCGGTCATTGGCCTGAAACATCTTGCCGCGCGCAGTAGGGATCACTTTCAGCGACCACACCTTCTGCCCCGTCATGTGATCGGTGAACTGCGACCAGGTCGCCGAGGCAATGTACTGACGCCGCACGTCGCTGCCTTCGCCCAGCCAGACGAATTGATCGGCCGGGTCATAGCTGAAGCGCTGCTGCGCAGGCTTGTTGAAATCGACCTTGAGGATGGGCACGGCGTACCCCTCCTGATAGAGCTTGAGCTGAAAGCGTTGGGCGAAATTGATCGGATCGCCACCGGGGCTGCTTTGTGCCGCGCCACTCTTGTCGCCCACCACCCCAAAGTTAGGCGTGCCCTTGGGAAGGTAAATGAAAGCGGCGATGTAGGGCTTCATTTCACTGCCATCGCTTTGGGTGCCATCAGGTCTGTTCGGGAAGTTCTTGAGCATGAACTCATTGAAGTAAGCCTTAGTGGCGAAAGGGTCATTGGCCGGGGAGGTTGACCGGGACTCGTGCACGTCGATCATTGCGTTCCATTGCGCGGGCATCTCGGCGTTCCACGAGCACTGGCTGGTCTGTATGGGCTGGTCCGGATTTCCGGAAAACTTCTGTTTCCACTGCTCGGCATCCGTGACGTTTTGCAGGGCGCAGGTGCCAAACGCCGATGCTTGATTTTTGTTCTGCGTGGAGGGCTGGGCGGGGGGCGTGAAGCTGTCGTCATTCTTGGGGCCGCAGCCGTACCC
>CAURWS010000557.1:0-3608 GCA_963528485.1 uncultured Pseudomonas sp.
CTGGTACTGACACTCCGCATTCGCCAGCAAGCCGGCTCCCACAAAAGCAGGCGGGCGACCTGTTAGATATCCCACACCAGATTGATCGCGAAGTTGCGTCCCGGCTGGGTCAGGCGGTCCAGGCTGGCAGGTGCGGTCACGCCCGCTTCGCCGACGCCGTCGTAGCCACGCACGTCATCCCACAGCCAGTATTTCTTGTCGGCCAGGTTGTACAAGCCGCCGCTGACAGTCACGTCGTCGGTGACTTTGTAGAAGCCGGTCAGGTCGACCCGACCAAAGCCCGGCGTCTTGAACTGGGTCGACGAGCCGTCCGGGGCGTGGAAGTTGGAGTCGTCCACGCGGGTCTTGCGCTTGACCAACGTCCAGCTCAGCAGGCCGCCGTAATTGTCCTGCTCGTAACCCAGGCCGAACATGCCGGTCAGTGGGTTGACGCTGTTGATCGGCTGGCCGGTGTCATCATTGCGACCGTGCGCGTACGCCACCGAGCCCTGGGTATAGAGGCCTTGTGGCGCACCGAAGCTGTCCAGATTCAAGCGGCCCTTGAGCTCAACGCCCTTGATGGTGGCGTACTTGATGTTGTTGGACTGGAACACCGCTTGAGTCGAGGTGGCAGGCTGAATGGCGTCTTCATTAATGAAGTCGCGGTATTTGTTGTAGAACACCGCCACGTCGAACGAGCCTTCGTCGAAACGACCACGCACGCCGGTTTCGTAGCTCTTGCTCTTCTCGGGTTCCAGATTCGGGTTCGGCTCGACGACGTAGCCGGTGTTGAGGTTTTCAAAGCGGCCATACAGTGCCTTGGCGCTCGGCGTGCGGAAGCCTTCGGCGTACTGGCCGAACCAGGTGTAGGCGTCGTCGATGGCATAGGTCACGCCCAGTTTGGGCGACAGGCGATGCCATTTCTTCTCTTTATCGTTGAACTGGCTGGCATCGGTCAGACTGACCGCGCGCAGAAACTCAGGCGTGGCGTGCGGGTTCAGTGTCGTGTAGTCGTAACGCGCACCGGGCATGAAGGTCCAGTCCCCCCACTTGATCTGATCCTGGGCGAACAGGGCGTAGGTGTTGATGGTCGGGTCCGGGAAGTCACTGGTCGGGGCCAGGCTGTCGGACGCTGTCGGGCTGGTCGCGCCGATGGTGCGGCAGGTGCCCAGCACGCTGGCGCAGGTCGCGGTGCCGCTGCGCTCGCCGGTGACTTTCTGCTGTTTCAGCGTGGTGCCGTAGGTCAGCAGGTGCTCGGTGTCGCCGATGGCAAACGCCTTGTCCAGTTGTGCATCGAAGATCCACTGACGTTCTTTGTAATAGGTGTCGCGGGTCCGCCAGACATCGCGGCTGCCGGGCACGTAACGCTCAATCGTGTCCTGATCGGTCTTGGCGATCTGATAGTTCAGGCTCCACTTGACGTTATCGACCAGCAGGCTGTCGAGGGCGAAGGTGTTCTCCAGACCGAAACGCTCGCGCGTGATGACGTCGTTGCCTTCGCGTCCGCGGTAGAAGCCGAAACCACGCCCGCCGGTGAACGGTCCACCCACTGCGCTTTTCTGGTTGGTGTACGTGTCGTCCTTGTACTTCTCGTAGGTGAACGCCAGGCGATCGCCGTCGCCGTAGTTCCAGCCCAGCTTGGCCAGCACGTTGGTGGCGCGTACATCGCCGGGGTTCTCGGCGGTACGGTTCAGCCCGGTGCCGCCGTGTTCGCCATAGGATTCGGTTTCACGGCCATTGCGCTGGCTGACATGCAACAAGCCATCGAAATCGCCTTCACGACCGGCGACGGTGGCCGAGTTCAGCCAGCTGTTGTCGGCCGAGCTGTAACCGGTTTTCAGGCGGGCGCCGACGTCTTTGCCAGGCTTGATGATGTCGTCCGGGTCCAGGGTGTAATAACTCACTGCGCCGCCTATGGCGCTGCTGCCGTACAGGGCCGATGCCGGGCCGCGCAGGATCTCGACGCGCTTGACGATTTCCGGGTCGACGTAGTTGCGGTGGGTGTTGGCGTAGGGGCCGGAGAAATAGTTGTCCGGCACTTCGACGCCATCGACCTGGGTCAGAATCCGGTCGCCATCGATGCCGCGAATGTTGTAGCCGCTGGTGCCCGCGCGCTGGCCTGCGCCGCCTACGGAAACGCCGGGCTCATAGCGCACCAGATCACGAATGTTGTTGACGTTCTGCCGATCCAGCTCGGCGCGGTCGCGCACAGAGACGGTGCTGGGGACCGAATCCACCGATTGCGCCTGACGGGTCGCGCTGACCGTCACCTGATCCAGCGCCAGGGTGCCAGCGCTGGTGCGTTTTTCCAGCACGACATTGTTGTTGCCCAGGTTGCGGTAGCTCAGGTTGCTGCCGGCCAGCAGGCGATCCAGCGCCTTCTGCGCCGACATCGTGCCGCTGACGCCGGGCGAGGTGACGTTCTGCGCCAGATCCGACGACATCCCGATTTGCCAGCCTGTGACCTTGCTGAATTCGTTCAGGGCCGAGACCAGCGGCTGCTGCTTGATTGCGAACGGATAGCTGCCAGCCACGCGCGCCGCTTGTTCGGCGGCCATGATTGGCGCGCTGTGCAGACCGGCGGCAAAGACCGCGACGGTCAGCAGGGAAAAGGCGAAGTTGCGGGTACTGCCTGGCGAGTCAGATGTGGCGTGGGTGAACGTGGACGGCATCGAGAGCGCTCCGTGTCGTGCGTGTCGTAATAGTGTTGGCAAGTGCGTGAGTAATAGGAATCACTTGCATTGGCTAAGACGAGACGTACGACTGATCGCTATCGCGTAAAAATAATTATTCTCAGTTGAGAATTACCAGCGCGGGCAGTTCATGCAGGCGCGCCGAGGTGATTTGTGCCAGTGAGCGGACCACGTCGACCGGGTTGTCCAGACGGTAATTTCCCGTCACGGCGACCTGATCCAGCCGAGTGTTGGCGTTGACGATCCAGCCGGGGTAATAGCGACGCAGCTCGGTCAGCACTTCGCTCAGCGGACAGTTATCGAAAATCAATCGACCCTCAACCCAGGCCAGATCCTTGTTCTGATCGAGCTTTTCCCGATGGCCGAACCCTTCGGGGCCGACGCGCAGACTGTCACCCGCATTGAGGCTGACCTGAGAATTGCCTTGGGTCGCCTGCACGTTCACGGCGCCGCGCTCGACCTGAATCTGTGCCACGCCATCCAGATAACGCACGGCAAATGACGTGCTGCTGGCGCTCATGCGCACAGGGCCGGCTTCGACCTCCAGCGGCAAACCCTTGGCGCTCGGCACTTCGAAGAAGGCTTCGCCCTCGTAAAGACGGGCGATGCGCTGGCGGTCGTCGAGTTCGCTGGAGAACGCGGATTTGGTATTGAGTAGCACCTTCGAACCATCCCCCAACTCAAGACGCTGGCGCTCGCCAGCCACGGTCAGGTGGTCGGCCTTGAGGCGCAGGGGCAGGTCACTGAAGTTGAACAGGCCCATTATCAGCGCGGCGGCCGTGGCCAGGGGCACCCAGTGCGGGCGCAAACGGCGCAGCACCGACGGCTTTTTTGGCGCGGCAAGGGTGAGCGCAGCGTCGAACACCGGCTGGGAATTCCACACCGCTTCGGCCCTGGCGAACGCCTGGCCATGGGCGGGGTCGGCGGCCAGCCACG
>CAURWS010000558.1:0-3608 GCA_963528485.1 uncultured Pseudomonas sp.
CGATGACTGGACCCACACCCAGGGCAGCCTGTTCAGCGCCATGAAAATGGAAAAGACCATGATCGGCCTGCTGTTGCTGATGATTGTCGCGGTGGCGGCGTTCAACATCATCGCCACGCTGATCATGGTGGTGAACGACAAGGGTGCGGACATCGCGATCCTGCGCACCATCGGCGCCACGCCTCGACAGATCATGACCATCTTCATGGTGCAGGGATCGGTGATCGGTGTCATTGGCACGATTATCGGCGGCGTACTGGGCGTGATCGCCGCGATCAACGTCAGTCAACTGGTGGGCTGGATTGAACGCGTGACCGGGCAGCACATCTTCACCTCCGATGTGTACTTCATCAGCAACCTGCCTTCGAAACTGGAAGGCAGCGATGTGCTGATGATCTGCGCGGCGGGCCTGATCCTGAGCTTTCTGGCGACGATCTATCCGGCGTACCGTGCCGCGCAGATTCAGCCGGCCCATGCGCTGCGGTATGAGTGATCGGCTGAGTCAAATCCTGTAGGAGCGCGCTTGCCCGCGATTGCGGTCTGTCTGTACCGATTGTGTGTCTGACAGATCGTCATCGCGGGCCAGCGCGCTCCTACCGGTGATGTATCTATTCTAAGCCGGCAACTCGATCAAAAACCGCGTCACCCCCTCTCGCGATTCACACCTGATCGTCCCGCCGTGGGCCCTGATGATCGACTGGGTAATCGCCAGCCCCAACCCTGCATGTTCACTGCTGCCCTCATGGCGCGCGGGATCTGCCCGATAAAACCGGTCGAACAGTTTCGGCAATACGTCAGCCGGAATGGTCTGCCCGTTGTTTTCGATGCGAATTCCCACACGCTGAGCTGACAATTCCAGCCTCACCGACACCTGACCCTGCGCCGGGGTGAAGCGCAAGGCGTTGTCCAAGAGGTTGGAGAGGGCGCGACGCAGCATGTGCCGATCGCCCTCCAGCACCGCTTCCCCCTCGCGGCTCAACGCCACCTGCGCTTCTTCGGCCAGCGGCAGGAAAAACTCCAGTAACGCGTCGACCTCATCGCTCAACTGCAAGCGCTCGCGATTCGGGTTCAGCAAACCGTGCTCAGCCTTGGCCAGGTAGAGCATGTCGTTGACCATCTGCGCCATCCATTGCAGCTCCTCCAGATTGCCCAGCAGCGCCTCGCGATATGCTTCGAGATCCCGTGGGCGGGTGAGGGTGACCTGGGTGTGGGTCAGCAGGTTCGACAGGGGCGTGCGCAGCTCGTGGGCGATGTCGGCAGAAAACGCCGACAGGCGCTGAAACGCGTCGTCCAGCCGACCGAGCATGGCGTTGAAGGCCTGGCTCAGTTCGGCGAGTTCGGCGGGCATTTCGCGCTGGGGCAGGCGTGTGGTCAGGGAGCTGGCCGACACGCTGGCGGCCACTTCACTCATCCGGCGCAAGGGCCGCAAACCGCTACGCGCCGCCCAGGCGCCGAGCAGAGCAGTCGCCAGCGCCGACAGGCCGACGGTCAGCCAGATCAGGTGCTGCATGCGCTCCAGAAAGTGCTGGTGATGGGTGATGTCCAGCAGCAGGGTCAGTTGCGGGGTGTCTGTCTGCTGCGGTTGTAGGGGAACCGTGTATGAACGGTAGGAAATGCCGTTTTCGCTCAGGGTATGCAGCCCTTCGTCGTGGCCAGTCAGCGCCTTCGAAGAGGGCAGACTGTCGAACCACAGCGTGCCATCCCGCCCTCGAACCTGCAGCGCGAGATCCGGCGAGTGCGCCAGTTCGCCTTGCAAGGCCTGCCGATGTTCGTTGAGCTGTTCAGCGCGGGTCACGCCCATCAAGGCGTCGCGCAGGGTCGGCAGTTTGCTGTCGAGCAGTTGCTGGTCCAGCTCCATGAAGTGGGTTTCGCTGGCGCGATTGAACAGCACGCCCGCCGTCAGTGAAACCACCGCCGTGCAGGCGGCGAACAGCAGGGCCAGTCGGCTGCCCAGTGAGATGCGTTTGAACATCACAGGCTGCGCTCTTCGAGCACGTAGCCCATGCCGCGTACGGTGTGGATCAGCTTGTTGGGGTAATCGTCGTCGACCTTCAGGCGCAGGCGGCGGATGGCCACTTCGATGACGTTGGTGTCGCTGTCGAAGTTCATGTCCCAGACCTGCGAGGCGATCAGCGACTTGGGCAGCACCTCGCCCTGACGCCGCATCATCAGCTCAAGCAAGGCGAATTCCTTGGCGGTCAGGTCGATGCGCTGGCCGTTGCGCTCCACGCGACGGCGCAGCAGGTCCAGACGCAGGTCGGCCAGTTGCAGGTGGGTTTCCTGGCTCGTGCTGCTGCCCCGGCGCAACAGGCTGCGCACCCGGGCCAGCAGTTCGGAGAAGGCGAACGGCTTGACCAGATAATCATCGGCGCCCAGCTCAAGGCCGCGCACGCGATCCTCGACGGCGTCGCGCGCGGTCAGGAACAGCACGGGTGTATCAAGCCCCGCGCTGCGCACGGCCCGGAGGATCTGCCAGCCATCGCGCCCGGGCAGCATGACATCCAGGATCAGCAGGGCGTAATCGCCGGTCAGCGCCAGATGCTGGCCGGTGGTGCCGTCGGCGACCAGTTCGGTGTTGAACCCCGCTTCAGTCAGGCCCTGGCGCAGGTAGTGGCCGGTTTTCGCTTGATCTTCAATGATCAGTAATTTCATCGGTGACTCACAGCAGGTAATGACGCCTTGGCAGTGGCGCTTTATAGCGCGAGCGGGGCGGGCAGGGGGCCAAGCTTACAAAGTTGTAATCTTGCGGTCAGCTGATTGCCAGTGGCGAGGGCCTACCTTAAGGTCATTGACTGTCGCTGACTGGAGATTCACATGTTCGCTCTTTTTGTCGCTGCTGCCGTGTTTCTGGGTGCCAGCCTGTCGTACCAGGCCTCCCCCGGTGAGCACTTCGATTTCGGTCACGCGGCCAAGGCCCATCAGGCCACGCGCACGGTCGAGTTGACGCTGGGCGACATGTATTTCGAGCCTAAGTCGCTCACCGTGAAAGAGGGCGAAACCGTGCGTTTCGTGCTGGTCAACAAGGGCCAGTTGCTCCACGAATTCAATCTGGGTGACGCCGCGATGCACGCCGCACATCAGCAGGAAATGCTCAAGATGGTCGCCAGCGGCATGCTGACTTCCACGGGTATGAAGCATGATATGGCGGGCATGGATCATGGTGGCATGAAGCACGACGATCCCAACAGCGTACTGGTGGAACCCGGCAAGACCGCCGAACTGACCTGGACCTTCACCAAGGCTACGGATCTGGAATTCGCCTGCAACATTCCCGGCCACTATCAAGCCGGAATGGTCGGAAAAGTCGCGATTGCCGAGTAATCGCTGAAAGCGCGGGACAAAACCTATAAACTCGGCGGTCAGGATTTCACATCAGCCTTTTTATACGTTTTCAGGTCCCGCCATGCATCCCGCAGCCGAACACTCGCCGCTGGGCAAGTCCAGTGAATACATCGCCACCTACACGCCGTCCCTGCTGTTCCCGATTCCGCGCACTGCCAAGTGGGCGGAGCTGGGCCTGACCGCCGAGACGCTGCCGTACAAAGGGGTGGATTTCTGGAATTGCTACGAGCTGTCCTGGCTGCTGCCGTCGGGCAAGCCGGTGGTGG
>CAURWS010000559.1:0-3600 GCA_963528485.1 uncultured Pseudomonas sp.
ATGTACGGCCTCTACAGCCAGCTGCAGAGCCAGTACAACAACTGGATTTTCCTGTTGGGCGGTCGCCAGGACTTCGTCCACAGCATGTACCGCAACCGAGCGGGCACCACCAGCGGCGTTGCGGATCTGGACGGCTGGGACCATCGCTTCAGCTGGCAGACCGGCCTGATGTACCAGTTCGAAAACGGCATCTCGCCGTACGTCAGCTACTCGACCGCGTTCACCCCGGTGCAGCAGTCCTCGCAGCCCAACGGCGAGCTGCTCGACCCGATCTTGAGCCACCAGTACGAAGCCGGTCTGAAGTTCGAGCCCAAGGGCTGGAACACCACCTTCAGCGCAGCAGTCTTCCAGCTCACCAAAACCCACGACGTGGTCGCCGGTTCCAACGGCTTCAGCCAGCAGGTGGGGGAGAGCGAATCCAAGGGCATCGAGCTTGAGGCCAACAGCGACATCAGCAAGAACCTCAGCCTGACGGCGTCCTATACCTACACCGATGCACGGGTGACCAAGGATGCACCGGGCTCGTTGTTCGAGGACCACCAGTTGACCGGCATCCCGCGCAATCAGGCGTCCGGCTGGGCGACTTATCGCTTCCTTGAAGGCCCGTTGAGCGGCTTGCGTGTGGGCGGTGGCGTGCGTTACTTCGACAATACCTTCGCCTACACCGCACCGACCCTGTACGGCAAATTGACCACGGGCGATGTGACCCTGGTTGACGCGCTGGTCGGCTACGACATCGACAAACATTGGTCAGTGGACGTGAACGCCAAGAACCTGTTCGACAAGGAATACGTCAGCGGCTGCAACAACGCCGGGCGATGCTACTGGGGTGAAGAGCGCACGGTGATGGGGACCGTGGCGTTTCGTTGGTAAACGTCGGGATGTGAAAAGGGCAGGTACGGTCAACGTGCCTGCCCTTTTTTCATGGAGCGGCTCAAACATCCGTCGAGCGTGTGACCTCTTCCCACGCGGCAATCTCGGCCTGCAACTGTTCCAGCTTGTCGCGCACCAGCTTCAACGCATCGCTGCCCAGCAGCAGGTGTGCAGGCGGTGCTTTACTGGCGATCAGGGTGAGGATCGCATCGGCGGCCTTTACCGGATCCCCTGGCTGCTTGCCGCTGCGTTCTTCCCGCGCCTTGCGAATGGGGTCGAAGCTCTCATCGTAATCGGCGATTTGCCGTGGCGAGCGCTGCATCGAACGGCCTGCCCAGTCGGTGCGAAAGCTCCCCGGTGCGACCGCAGTCACGAAGACGTTGAAGGGTTTAAGCTCCTTGCCCAGTGACTCGGAAATACCCTCCAGAGCGAACTTGCTGCCGTGGTAGAACGAGATCCCCGGCATGGTGATGAAGCCGCCCATGGAGGTGATGTTGATGATGTGCCCGCTGCGGCGTTGACGAAACAGCGGCACGAACGCCTTGGTGATCGCCACGGCGCCGAACACGTTGACGTCGAACTGGTGACGCAGCTCGTCCAGGGTCGATTCCTCGAACACCCCTTCATGGCCGTAACCGGCATTGTTGACCAGCACATCCACCGGGCCGAACGCGGTATCGACGTCGTTGACCACGCTGTCGATGGCGGCAAATTCGGTGACATCCAGCAGCACGCCATGGGCGCGGCCGGGGGCCTGGGCTTCGAAGTTTGCAATGGCCTTTTGGTCGCGCAGGGTGCCGATGACCTTGTGTCCCGCCGCCAGCGCCTGCGCGGCCAATGCCTTGCCGAAGCCGCTGCTGACGCCGGTGATGAACAGGGTTTTTGTCGTGCTCATGTGGTTTTCCTCACGAAGCGTGATGCCGTTGCTTGAAGTCCCCATGGTAGGAATACAAGACCGGAAATCGATCACCCGGTTCTACGCGATGCTTGCCTGATCCTGCACCTCGCCACTCACTATCGTCGGACTCACAAGCTTATTGACGATCCTCCGACGCTTCTTCCTGGCTCTTTTCATGGGGTTTGACCGTGGAGCGAATCACCATGAATTTGTTCAGAAGATCGAACCAGAAGGGTGCTCCCAGAGACGCGGCAATGGCAGTGAGGAGCCAGCCGACCAGCGAGGTCAGGATGTTGTGCAGTTGCCAGAAGTGTTCCTCGTTATTCCAGCCAATGGGCAGGTTGAGCTTGGCCAGTTCCTCGTCGGCTTGGGGAATGGCGTAGAGCGGTTTGGCATTTTGCTTGTTGGCGCATTGTGCTCGAGCGTCCGCGTTATTCTCTTTGGAGCAATCCACTGCGGCTTTCTGCTGAACTTGCAGATAGGTGCTGCTGCGCGCAATCAGCAGTTCGCGCTCGGCGGGGTTGTGACTGAGATAGTCGATGATCGCCAGACTGTTGATGTTGCAGGCTACGACTACCACAAGCGCGATAAGGAATGTGATTTGCTGCGAAGCTCGTTTGTACCAGCCCGAAGTTCGGTCCATGACGCTGTCGAACCACTTTTCCAGTTCGCTCCGTGCCTTATCGATGTCATCGCCGGCGGTATTGAGTGCTAGCAGCAGTGCACGCTGTAAGGAGAGGCTCTTGAGCGTACTGATATTGCCTCTGATGGCAGCAATGGAGAGCGGACTCTGTTGTATTTCCGCTGCAGCTTTGGGTGATGTCTCGGGGGTAACGAGATCCAGTATCGCAAGCGCGAAGTTGCGTGAAGGAATATAGGAGGGCAAGTTTGAACCCCATGAAGGGCCACGCCTGGAACCTGCAGAGGGGCTGTAGGCTCCTGTGAACAGACTGCAGATCAGTGGATGCTCGTAGAAACTTTTGACAATCCCTGTTCCCTTTTCGTCATTTAGCATTTCTCTTAAAGCATCTTCGAGATAACGAGCTCTTTTCTTGAGAAACGACTCAATAAGTTCGTTGAGGGTGGTGCAGATGGCCCCGGTCAGAGCGAATACAAAAAAAAGGCCGGTGGCGATCTCGAGTATGGTGGATCCGAACATGACAGACCTCCAGGTCGAGCAACTATAGATGTACTGTCGCAATGCAACTAACCTACGACCGGCATCAGGAACGCAACGAAGTCAGCATTTAATTTGCCTTGGGAATCCTTGACGGTGCGCGGAAATGTCTTGACGCTTACCGTATCGTTTTGATTACCGCCCAGCAGGGTAATGTCGTTTGCGGTCCAACCCATTACAAATCCTACGTGGCCAGGGCCCTCCTTCCATTGCGGGTCGTCGAAAGGCGAGTAGCGTCTGACCGCGATACATCCCTTCGCCGGCGCCTCTAGCCTTACGAAGATGTTCTTCTTGTTCCAGAAGAAGGAACGCGCACCCGGATGCTCCGTGCCGAAATGTCCGCTGGTCAGCAGGCAATAGTTCACAAAGGCCGCACACCAGTCGGTTTCATCGCCGTCAGGTTCAAACCAGGATGCGGCGACTTTGAAATAGTTGAGTATGCGTGGGTTAGTTGCAGCACCAGGCCATTGAGACCGATCATGGACGGCAAGCCTGGACTCCTGTTCTGCAATCGCCACCCACTCTTTGGAGGCGCCAGTCCCTGATGACACACCGCTTTGCAGTGTCGAACTTAGTAAAAAAGAGGCAGGCTGATTGGCTTGCTCATCGCCGGGCTTCCAGCCTTCCATTGCTTTAATGGCGTCAGTTAGCG
>CAURWS010000560.1:0-3599 GCA_963528485.1 uncultured Pseudomonas sp.
CGGAATGGCGGCCAGGTCGACAGCGCACATCAGCAAACCTTGCAGGTAGTCCGGCATCTCGAATTTGTAGTGAATGAACGGCAAGCGCACCTTGAAAGGGCCGAGCGGGATGTAGGGGCTTTCGCTCCGCGATGGAGAAGTGTTGGACATCGAGTGCACCTGTTTTATTGGTCTTATTTGTGGGTCTTGTGGCGGCAAACGCCCGTGCCGCATGGCCGGGCGCTGTAGCTTTTCGGGATCAGTAGGCTGCGCGGTAGATTTTCTCGATATCGGCGGCGGTCAATTTGCGCGGGTTGTTGCGCATCAGGCGGTCGATCTTGCTGGCCTCTTCGGCCATGGCAGCAATGGCGTCTTCCGGCACATTGAAGCTGCGCATGCCCGACGGGATGTCGACGGCGGCGCACAGGTCGGCCATGGCCTTGACGGCCTGATCGGCGGCGTCCTTGTCGCTCAGGTCGGCAACGCGCACGCCCATGGCTTCGGCGATGTCGCGAAAGCGCTCGACGCAAGCCATCTTGTTCCACTCCATCACATACGGCAGCAGCAAGGCATTGCTCACGCCGTGGGCGATGTTGAAGCGCCCGCCCAACGGATAGGCCAGCGCATGCACCGCGCCCACACCGGCGTTGCCGAACGCCATGCCGGCCATGAGGCTGGCGGTGGCCATGTCTTCGCGGGTTTGCAGGTTGGCCGGGTTGGCGTAGGCCTTGGGCAGCGCCTTGGCGATCAGCTTGATCGCGCCCAGAGCAATGGCGTCGGTGATCGGCGAAGCGTTGACCGACAGGTACGACTCCACCGCATGCACCAGCGCGTCGACGCCACTGGCAGCGGTCACGCTGCGCGGGCAGGTCAGGGTCATGACCGGGCTGACCAGCGCGACGTCCGGCAGCAGGTAATCGCTGACGATGCCCTTCTTCAGCTGGGCTTGCTTGTCGGAAAAGATTGCGACGTTGGTCACTTCCGAACCGGTGCCTGCGGTGGTCGGAATCGCGATCAGCGCAGGGCCTTTGCGTTTCACCAGGTCCACACCGAACAACTCGGCCAGCGACCCTTCGTGACCGGCGAATGCCGCGACGCCCTTGGCGATGTCGATGGCGCTGCCGCCACCCAGACCGATCAGGCCGTCGTGCTCGCCTTCGCGGTAGGCGCGGGTGCAGTCTTCGACGATGGAGATTTCAGGCTCCGGTTTGACCTGATCGAAAATCCCGTAACGACGACCACCCAACTGCGCCAGCGCGAGGTCGACGGTGCCGGACTTGACCAGAATGGCGTCGGTGACGATCAGGGGGTTATTGACGTTGAGGCGAGTCAGTTCAGCGGCAAGCTGTTCAATGGCCGCCTGGCCGGTGATCAGTTTGTTGGCGATCTTGAAGGCACTGATGTTGGAAGCACTGATTTTAGAGATAGTTGTGCTCATCGGGCTCGTCCTGTGTGCGTTGTTTTATTGGAAGACGTGCCAGATGAGATAGCGAAAGCTGTGCCAATCCACGCAAAGCCCCGTGCTTGAAGGCTTTGCGCGAATCACGTGAGGTTTGCAGGGGGTTTGACTGGTCAGTCCCGATCAGCTTTTTGATCGCTTTGGCGGGTGTTGATTGAAAAGCTAATCAGCGCGCTACTAACTCGTACGATCCCAGCGCTTCATTTTCTGCACTACCGTGGCCTGGCTCACGCCCAGGGCCTTGGCGGCGAGCCGCGTGGTCTTGTGCACCTGCAGCGCCGCGCGAATCGCCGAGCGTTCGGCGTTCTCCAGCACCTTGCGCAGCGGCAGGCGGCTGTCGTCGGTGTTCTGCGGATTGAGGTTGAGGATTTCCTCGGGCAGGTCCAGCGCCTCGATGGTGCCGCTTTGGTTGGTCACCACCAGCCGCTCGACGATGTTGATCAGCTCGCGAATGTTGCCGGGCCAGGCGTATTCGCACATCAGGTCGAGCGCTTCGAGGCTCCACTGCACCTGCCGCTCGTAGCGGCTGTTGAAGCTATCGAGGTAGTAATGCAGCAGCGGCGGGATTTCTTCGCTGCGCTCGCGCAGGGCCGGAATACTGATGGGCACCACGTTGAGCCGATAGAACAGGTCGGCGCGGAATTTCCCTTCCGCCACCCTGTGTTTGAGATCGTGGTGGGTAGCGCTGATGATGCGCACGTCGACTTCTTTCAGCTCCAGTCCGCCCACGGGAATGAAGCGATTCTCTTCGATGACCTTGAGCAGCTTCACTTGAACCGGCAGCGGCAGGTCGCCGATTTCATCGAGAAACAAAGTGCCGTGGTGAGCCAGTTCCAGCAGCCCGCGCTTGCCTTTCGGCCCCGCGCCAGTGAACGCGCCAGGGGCATAACCGAACAGCTCGGCCTCGATCAGGTTCTCGGGCAGCGCGCCGCAGTTGAGTGCCAGAAACGGCTCGCTCGCCCGAGGGCTGGCGTTGTGAATGAACTGCGCGACGAGGGTCTTGCCGACACCGGTCTCCCCTTGCAGCAGGACTTTCACCGAACTGCCGGCCACTTGCCGCGCCAACGCGAATACCCGACCGGACACCTCCTGATCGGCCATCAGTGGCGAATGCAGCAAGTTGTCGCGCTGCCCGGCGTGAAGCTTGGCGGTGCTGTTGCGCAGTTGCTTGAGCTGCTGAAGCTCGTCGCGCTCGTGCTTCATGCGCAGCAGTTCGGTCATGTCGCGCACGGTGCTGACGACGTAGGAAACCCGGTGCTCGGCATCGAGAATCGGCGTCGCGCTGACGAGGAGTTTTTTCCCCTGACTCAGGCTCTGCATCACGGAAACCGGACGGCCTTCCTGCAACACGCGCAGCGAGGCTGATTGGGAGATGACGCCCTCCTTGACCAGCTCCTGCATCGAACGGCCCACCAGCTCGGTGCCACTCAGGCCGGTCAGTCGTTCATAGGCGTGATTGACCTTGAGGGTCTTGCCGTTGCCGTCGGTGATGTAGACGCCGTCGTGCAGAGCGTTGAGCAGTTCTTCGAAACTGGCGTCGTTGACGTTCACCGAGGGGCTCCGTGGCGGGGTGGGGAGCGGTGAAGTTTAAACGGTGTGGCGAGGATTAGTGAGGCGACGTTCGTCTTGAGATGGGCGCCATACCTGTGGGAGCCGGCTTGCTGGCGAATGCGAATGGCTTCAGATGGCTACTCTGATGCCCCTTGGGCCTTTTCGCCACCAAGGCGGCTCCCACATCGTTTGCAACGTACCGCAGTCTGCGGGACCCCATTGTCCGCCTTGTATGTTCGACGCAATTTCAAGGCGGGCCCAAAAGCGGACAATGGCGACGGTCACTCCACCGCCGTACGCAACTTCTCACTGCGCCCGCGCAACCACTCCAGCACCAGCAACAGCACAACCGAAAACCCGATCAGCAAGGTCGCCGCCGCCGCAATCGTCGGACTGAGGTTTTCGCGGATGCCGCTGAACATCTGCCGTGGCAAGGTCGCTTGCTCGGGACCGGCGAGGAACAGCGTCACCACCACCTCATCGAACGAGGTCGCAAAGGCGAACAGCGCGCCTGAGATCACCCCCGGCGCAATCAGCGGCAGGGTCACGCGGCGGAAAGTGGTCACAGGCGACGCACCCAGGCTCGCAGCAGCACGCACCAGGTTGTAGT
>CAURWS010000561.1:0-3594 GCA_963528485.1 uncultured Pseudomonas sp.
CCATCGACGATTGGCAGTTTGCCGCCCTTGATCACCTCTTCATCCGGCTCCTGCCATGGGTAGTGGGTGTCGCAGGCGAAATCCAGATTCGGCACCGCTGCCGCCACGTGGGCCATGGCCATGAGGCTGATGCCCAGGTGCGAGTTGGAATGCATCGACACGCCCAGCCCGAAGGTCTCGCACATCTTCGCCAGCGCCTGGGTGTCGCGCAGGCCGCCCCAGTAATGGTGGTCGGCCAGGACGATCTGCACGCTGTTCTGCGCCACGCTGCGGCGGAACTCGTCGAAATCGGTGACCACCATGTTGGTCGCCAGCGGCAGCCCCGTGCGCCTGTGCAATTCGGCCATGCCATCGAGGCCTGGGGTCGGGTCTTCGTAATATTGCAGGTCATCGCCGAGTAATTCGGCCATGCGGATAGAGGTTTCCAGCGACCAGTTGCCATTCGGGTCAATACGCAACGGGTAGCCGGGAAAGGCCTTCTTCAACGCCTTGATGCACGACACTTCGTGCTCCGGAGCCAGCGCCCCAGCCTTGAGCTTGATGCTCTTGAAGCCGTAGGCCTCAATCATCCGCCGCGCTTGGGCGACGATCTGCTCCTCGCTCAAGGCCTCGCCCCAACTGTCCGGGGCATAGGGCGAATCGGCATGCTGGGCGTACTTGAAAAACAGATACGCACTGAATGGCACCTGATCGCGTACCGCGCCACCGAGCAGATCCACCAAAGGCAGGTTCATCGAACGCGCCTGCAGGTCGAGGAACGCCACTTCGAATGCCGAATAGGCGTTGCTCACCGCCTTGCTCGCATGGGAACCCGGCGCCAGTTCGGCCCCGGCAATGCTCGTTGGTTTGTGCGCCGCAACCGTGGCCTTGACCACCGCCTTGAGCTGCGCGAGGTTGAACGGGTCCATACCGATCAACTGGCTCTGCACCTGCTGCTGGATCGCCAGCGCCGGGGCATCGCCGTAGCTTTCGCCCAGGCCTATGTAGCCGTTGTCGCTCTCTATTTCGATGATCGAACGCAGGGCGAAGGGTTCGTGGATGCCACTGGCGTTGAGCAGTGGCGGGTCCCGAAACGCGATCGGGGTGACAGTGACGCGTGTGATTTTCAAAAGACTTCTCCCGGTCAATCAGGGTTTGAGGCTTGGGGTGGAGCTCAATGAACGGCCGGCGCGCAGCGAGGCGGCCGGTTCAAGCGGGGGGCGATGCGGGTCGCTCTTGGGCGTGGTGCGGGCGAAGAAGATCACCACCGCCGCCACCAGCGAAGTGATCGCCAAGCCATACAGACCACCCTGAATGGAGCCGGTGGTCTGCTCCAGAAAACCGAACGCCGTTGGCGCGACGAACCCGCCGAGGTTGCCTATGGAGTTGATCAGGGCAATCACTGCCGCCGCGATGCGTGCATCCAGATAGCCCTGGGGAATCGGCCAGAACAACGCCGACGCCGCCTTGAAGCCGATCGCGGCGAAGCAGATGGCGACAAAGGCAAACACCGGCCCTCCGACGGTGGACATGAACATCCCGCACGCGGCGATCACCAGGGTCACGGCGACCCATGCCTGCTGGTGCTTGAAACGCGCGGCCAGGGCGGCGAAGCCGTACATGGCGACGATGGAAATGATCCACGGAATCGAGTTGAACAGGCCGACTTCGAAGTCGCTCATACTGCCCATTTTCTTGATCATGCTCGGCAGCCAGAACGTCGCGCCGTAGATGGTCAGGGCGACCGAGAAATAGATGAAACAGAACAACAGGATCTGCCGGTCGGCCAGCAGCTTGAACATCGACGGCTTGATCACCTGCGCCGCTTCACGGGCCGTTTGCTCCGCTTGCACAGCACTGATCAGTGCGCCCTTCTCTTCCTCGGTCAGCCATTTCGCCTGACTGGGGTGTGATTGCAGCCAGAACCAGACGAAGCCGCACAGGGCAATCGACGCAAACCCTTCGATCAGAAACATCCACTGCCAGCCATGCAGGCTCAGGCCGTTGATGCCCAGCAGCGCCCCGGATATGGGCCCGGAAATCACCGAAGCGACTGCCGAGCCGCTGAGGAAGATCGCCATGGCCTTGCCGCGCTCGCTGGAGGGCAGCCACTGGGTGAAGTAATAAATGATGCCGGGAAAGAACCCTGCTTCCGCAGCGCCCAGAATGAAACGCAGCACGTAGAAGCTGGTTTCGCCGCGCACGAAGGCCATGGCCATCGCCGCCGCGCCCCAGGTGAACATGATCCGCGTCAGCCAGGCGCGGGCGCCGAAGCGCTGCAGGAGCATGTTGGAGGGCACTTCGAACAGCGCGTAACCGACGAAAAAGAGACCGGCGCCCAGGCCGTAAGCGGCTGCGCCGATGCCCAGATCGGTTTCCATGTGGCTGCGCACGAAGCCGATGTTCACCCGGTCGATGTAATTGACGATGAACATGATGACAAACAGCGGCAACACATGCCGTTTGACCTTGGCGGCCGCACGGGCAAGGACCGCAGGCGAGGATGGGGTATTCAAGTGGCAACTCCCGTTCATTGTTTTTTTGGGGATGAGCCGATGATGGACGCCTGTATTGTTCCCGTCTAATCTAGATTGACTGTCGATTGATACTCGGAATATATCAATGTTTGAACTGGCCCAATTGCGCTGCTTCACCACGGTGGCGACCGAACTCAACTTCCGCCGCGCCGCCGAACGGCTGAACATGACCCAGCCGCCACTGAGCCGGCAGATCCAGTTGCTGGAGCATCATCTGGGTGTCGACCTGTTTACCCGCAGCACCCGCAGCGTCGCCCTTACCGCTGCCGGTCGCGCATTCTTCATCGAAGCCCAGCACCTGCTGGAACGCGCTCAACAGGCGGCCATCGCCGCCCGGCGCTTTGCCGAAGGAGACATCGGCTCGGTGACCATCAGCTTCGTCGGCAGCGCGGTGTACGAGTTTCTGCCCCGGGTCATCGCCGAAGCGCGGCTGAACCAGCCCCACGTGAAAATCTCCCTGACCGAGATGAACACCTACTCCCAGCACGAAGCCCTGCGCGCCCGACGCATCGACCTGGGCATCGTGCGTGCGCCGCTGCTGCAATCGGGCTACGAAACTGAATGCCTGGTGCGCGAACCTTTCGTGCTGGCAGTGCCGAGCAGCCACCCGTTGGCCAACGCCGAAACAGTCAACGTTCAGGACCTCGATGCCCAGCCGTTTCTCATGTACTCGCACTCGGCCTACCCGCCGTTCAACGAGCTGCTCACCGGCACCCTGCGCTCGGCTCAGGTTGCGCCCGAATACGTGCAATGGCTGGGTTCGTCGCTGACCATTCTGGCGCTGGTCAACGCCGGCATGGGCCTGGCGCTGGTGCCTCGCTGCGCGACCAATGTGGTGTTCAAGAACGTGGTGTTCCGCGACATCGATCTGGGCGAAGGGGTGCAGAGCGAGCTGCATCTGGTGTGGCGCTCGGACAACGACAACCCGGCGTGCATGATGTTGCTGGAGGCGATTCGCGCGGCGGTCAGGGCGCAGATCGAATGACTGTAATTCCCCGGTGGCCCTCGCTATGATCCCAGCCCATGACCGCCACTCTGCCGATCCGCTCACCCTGCCCGCCCGGCGCCTGCATTTGCG
>CAURWS010000562.1:0-3591 GCA_963528485.1 uncultured Pseudomonas sp.
GAATAGGGCGTGTCAGTCGACATCTTTATCGCTGACCCAACGCATTCGCCAGCAAGCCGGCTCCCACGAAGGTGTGCAAGCCGTTAGGCCTGTGCCGGATCAGCCCACCACCACCTGATTACGCCCATTGTGCTTGGCGGCATACAAACCCTGGTCTGCACTCTGGATCAACTGGCGGCTGTGGCTGCCCACCGGCGGAACCAGAGTCGCCAGACCAATGCTCACTGTCAGGCTCGAGCCTTCGGTCGGCGCGATGTGCGGGATGTTCATCCCGGCCACGGTCTGGCGCAGTTTTTCCGCCAGCAGGCGCGCGCCACCCGGCGAGGTGTTCGGCAGGACCAGTGCGAACTCTTCACCGCCGTAACGGGCCGGCAGGTCCGAAGGACGGCTGCAACTGGCACGAATCGCCTTGGCCACCTGACGCAGGGCTTCGTCGCCCTCAAGATGGCCGAAGTTATCGTTATAAGCCTTGAAATAGTCGACATCGATCATCATCAGCGACAACTGTGTCTGCTCACGAATCGCCCGACGCCATTCCAGCTCCAGGTATTCGTCGAAGTGACGGCGATTCGACAGCCCGGTCAGGCCGTCGGAGTTCATCAGCCGCTGCAGCACCAGGTTGGTGTCCAGCAACTGCTGCTGGCTGACGCGCAGGGCGCGGTAGGCCTCGTCGCGCTGCA
The DNA here is from genome assembly GCA_963528485.1 of uncultured Pseudomonas sp. GTDB lineage: Bacteria > Pseudomonadota > Gammaproteobacteria > Pseudomonadales > Pseudomonadaceae > Aquipseudomonas. The sequence goes on from CAURWS010000562.1 coordinate 681, forward strand.
GCAGGGTCATGTAGGAGCGCGAGTGATAGCGGATGCGCGCCACCAGCTCGATGTTGTCCGGCAGCTTGACCAGGTAATCGTTGGCGCCCGCCGCGAAGGCCGCGCTCTTGATCATCGGGTCTTCCTTGGTCGACAGCACGATGATCGGGATGTCCCGGGTCATCGGGTTGTTGCGGTATTCGCGCACCAGGGTCAGGCCGTCGAGACCGGGCATGACCAGGTCCTGCAGGATCACCGTCGGCTTGATCTGGATCGCCTGGGCAATGGCCTGATGCGGGTCGGCGCAAAAGTGGAAATCGATGTTTTCCTCATTCGCCAGCCCGCGCCGGACGGCCTCACCGATCATCGCCTGATCGTCGACCAGCAACACCATGGCGGCGTTTTCATCCGTGGTGTTTATATCGTCCAGCTGCAAATCATGCATTCAGGGTCTCCTGGTCACAGCCGGGCTGTGAAATCACCTGGAAATTCATTGGGTAAAAGCCTCGTTCAAGCGAGACGCAATAGTGTCCAGCGGGCGAATCTCCATGGCGGCGTCGATGGCGGCTGCCGCTTTGGGCATGCCATACACCGCACAGCTTTGTTGGTCCTGGGCGATGGTGAGAAAGCCGCGCTGACGCATCAGCTTGAGTCCCTGGGCACCATCGCGGCCCATACCTGTCAACAGAACGCCCACTGCATCACCGTTCCAATAGGTCGCCACGCTCTCGAAAAACACGTCGATCGAGGGCCTGTAAATTTCGTTCACCGGCTCGGCGGTGTACGCCAGCGTGCCGTTCTTCAACAAACGCATGTGGTGGTTGGTGCCCGCCAGCAGCACAGTGCCCGCCTGGGGCGCCTCGCCTTCGCAGGCCAGTCGTACCGCAAGCCCGGACGAGCTGCTCAGCCATTGCGCCATGCCGGCCGCGAACACCTGATCCACATGCTGAACCAGCACAATGGCCGCCGGAAACGGCTTGGGCAGCCCCTTGAGCAGCACTTCCAGCGCCGCCGGGCCACCGGCGGACGAGCCGATGGCAACCAGCCCCTGACGCTGCGCAGCCTCGCGCACCGTGGGCGGCGCCTGACGCACGCGGCTGTCACGTTGACCAATGAGCCAGCCTATATTAAGTATCTTGCGTAACAAAGGTGCGGCAGCTTCTTTAGGATTGCCCGCACCGATCGCCGGAGTGTCGACGACGTCCAGCGCACCATGGCCCATAGCCTCGAATACACGATGGACGTTCTGCTCACGGTCCACAGTCACAATGACGATGGCGCACGGCGTGGCGGCCATGATACGTCGGGTGGCCTCCACCCCGTCCATGACCGGCATGATCAGGTCCATCAGGATCATATCCGGCGTCAGCTCGGCGCAACGCTCGACCGCCTCGGCGCCGTTATTCGCCACCCACACCACCTGATGCGCAGGCTCGAACGCCAGCGCACGGCGCAGTGCCTCGACTGCCATGGGCATGTCGTTGACGATGGCGATTTTCATCCTTGCGCATCTCCTATCAGTTCGACGACAGCATCGAGCAACGCGTCGTCATGGAAACTGGCCTTGGCCAGATAATAGTCGGCCCCGGCGTCCAGGCCCCGACGGCGATCTTCTTCGCGATCCTTATAGGACACCACCATCACCGGCAATGACTGCAAACGGCTGTCGCGGCGCAGCAGGGTCACCAGCTCGATGCCGTCCATGCGCGGCATGTCGATGTCGGTGATCAGCAGGTCGAAATCCTCGGCGCGCAAGGCGTTCCAGCCGTCCATGCCATCCACCGCCACCGCCACTTCATAACCGCGGCTGAGCAACAGTTTGCGCTCAAGCTCGCGCACGGTGAGCGAATCATCGACCACCAGCACGCGTTTGCGCACCTGGGCGTCAGCCTGGCGGTTGCGCCGGTCGATGCGTTCCAGACGCCCGGTGTTGAGCAGTTTTTCTACCGAACGCAGCATGTCTTCGACATCGATGATCAGCACTGCCGAACCGTCGTCCAGCAAGGCGCCTGCGGAAATATCCTGAACCTTGCCCAGACGCGGGTCCAGCGGCAGCACCACCAGCGTGCGCTCGCCGATGAAACGCTCCACCGCCACGCCATACATCGCATCGCGCTCGCGAATGACCACCACCTTGAGCACATCGGCGCTGTCCTGGCTGGCCGGGCGATTAAGCAACTGACTGGCAGCCACCAACCCGACATGCCGCTCTTCGTGCCAGAAATGCTGACGCCCTTCCAGCTGCACGATTTCGTCGGCCTGCACGTCGCGCATGCGTTCGATGTGCGCCAGCGGGAAGGCGTAGGCTTCGCCGCCCACTTCCACCACCAGGCTGCGCACCACCGACAGCGTCAGCGGCACTTCCAGATGGAAACGGCTGCCCTGCCCCGCCCGCTGATGCAGCTCTACACCGCCGTGCAACTGGCGAACCATGTGCAGCACCGCATCGAGCCCCACGCCCCGGCCCGACACTTCGGTGACCTTGTCGCGCATGCTGAAACCGGGCAGGAACAGGAAGCTCAGCAGTTCCTCTTCGCTCAACTGCGCAGCGGTTTCTTCAGGGGACAATTTGCGATCGATGATGCTGCGACGCAGACGCTCGAGGTCGACTCCGGCGCCGTCGTCGATCAGTTCCACCACCAGCAGGCCCGCCTGATGGGAAGCCCTGAGCTGAATCAGACCCTCGGCAGGCTTGCCGTTGGCCAGGCGTTGTTCGGGGAATTCGATGCCGTGGTCCACAGCGTTACGCAGCAGATGCGTCAACGGCGCTTCGAGCTTTTCCAGCACGTCGCGGTCGACCTGGGTTTTTTCGCCGTCGATTTCCAGGCGCACTTGCTTGCCCAGCGAACGCCCGAGATCACGCACCATGCGCGCCTGCCCGGCCAGCACGTCGGCAAACGGGCGCATGCGGCAGGCCAGCGCGGTGTCATAC
>CAURWS010000563.1:0-3588 GCA_963528485.1 uncultured Pseudomonas sp.
AAGTCGACGCCCAGCGCAAACTCGACCCTAATCTGGACCACGAGTCGCCGCTGCACGAGCTGTTCGCCGACCAACTGGCCAGCGCCGACCTGGTCATCCTCAACAAAGCCGACATGCTCGACGCCCAAGCCCTGGCCGCCGTGCGCGCCGAAGTCGCTGAAGAATTGCCGCCGGCGGTGAAAGTCATCGAGGCCAGCAAGGGCCAACTGCCGATCAGCGTACTGCTGGGGCTGGGCGCTGAGTCCGAGCTGCACATCGACGGCCGCAAGACGCACCACGATCACCACGAAGGCGATGACCACGACGACCACGATCACGACGCCTTCGATTCGATCTCCATTTCCCTGCCTCAGGCCGACGAAGCGCTGTTGCTCGACGCCCTGACTCAAGCCGTTGTCCAGCACGACATCCTGCGAGTCAAAGGCTTCGCGGCGATTCCGGGCAAACCGATGCGCCTGCTGGTGCAGGGCGTAGGGACGCGTTTCGACAAGCATTTCGACCGCGTCTGGAAGGCCGAAGAGGAGCGCGTCACCCATCTGGTGCTGATCGGTCAGGAACTGGACGCCGCCGTGCTTGAAGCCCAGCTGCGCGCCGCGCTTGAGATCAAAGGCTAAGCATGCACCTGCTGCGCACCCAGCCCGGCGGCTTTGTCCCCGACGACAGCATCGCTGACCTCGGTCAGACCCCCGCCGAGCTGGTAATCCTGTGCAGCGGCGATTCCCATCTGGCGTTGCTCGCTGAAACCGCGCAGCAACTGCCGTACGATTACCCCAGCCTGCGCCTGGCCAATCCCATGCAGGTGCAGAACCACGCCTCGGTCGATCTGTACGTCGACGAAGTGCTGCAGCATGCCAAGGTGATTCTCATCTCGCTGCACGGCGGCATCGGCTACTGGCGTTATGGCGTCGAGCGGCTGGTGGAGCTGGCCTCTCGAAAGCGCGGCGGGGTGAAGCTGATTCTGGTGCCGGGCGACGATCGCCCGGACCCGGAGCTCAGCGACCTGAGCACCGAGCCCGCTGAGGATCGCGAGCGCCTCTGGCACTACCTGCGCCAGGGCGGCAAGCACAACGCCTTGCAGCTGTTCAATTGCCTTGCCGGTCGTTGGCTGGATCGCGATTACGCCTGGGACGAGCCGCAGACGCTGCCTCGCGTGGCCATCTATCACCCGCGCAAGGCCAGCGCCGAACTGGCGGGTTGGCAGGCCGACTGGCGCGCCGGGCAACCGGTGGCGGCGGTGCTGTTCTATCGCTCGCACTTGCAGGCGGCCAATACCGGCTTCATCGACGTGTTCTGCGAGCGGCTTTTGGCTCAGGGGCTGAACCCGCTGCCGATTGCCGTGGCCAGCCTGAAAGAGCCGGCGTGTCTCAGTGCCGTGCAGGACTGGCTCGACGAAACCGGCTGCGAAATTATTCTCAACACCACCGGTTTTGCACAGTCCAGCCCTGAGGTGCCAAATTTACGACCGTTTCGTCTAAATGTTCCGGTGATCCAGGCGATCTGCGCCCAGGACAACGAACCGGCGTGGAAGGCCAGCGAGCAGGGCCTGGGCTCTCGTGACTTGACCATGCACATCGCGCTGCCGGAACTGGACGGACGCATCATCAGCCGGCCCATCAGCTTTAAGGACCTGGCCTGGTACAGCGAGCGCAGTCAGTCCGATGTGGTGTGCTACCGCGCCCAGCCTGAGCGTATGGATTTTGTCGCCGAACTGGCGCGACGCTGGGTGTTGCTGGCGTGCACCGCCAATGCCGACAAGCGCGTGGCGCTGATTCTGGCCAACTACCCGACCCGCGACGGACGCATTGGCAACGGCGTGGGCCTCGATACACCAGCCGCTGCGCTGAACATCCTCAAGGCCTTGCAGAGCGAGGGTTATCCCGTTGAGGGCTTGCCAGAGACCGGCACGGCGCTGATTCATGCCTTGCTTGGCGGCGTCACCAATGACCCCGACAGCCTCGATCAGCGGCCATGCAACCAGAGCATGGCCATGGGAGAGTACATGGCGGCATTCAATGCGCTGCCCGAAGCCAATCGCGTTGCCGTGACCGAGCGCTGGGGCTCGCCCCAGAGCGACCCGATGTGCCGCAATGACCGGATGATGATCGCCGGGCTCAGGTTTGGCCTGACCTTCGTCGGCATTCAGCCTTCCCGTGGCTACAACGTTGATCACAGCGCGGTCTACCACGACCCGGATCTGGTGCCGCCCCACGGCTACCTGGCGTTTTACTTCTGGCTGCGCAAGGCCTATGGCGCCCACGCGGTGATTCACGTGGGCAAGCACGGCAACCTGGAGTGGCTGCCGGGCAAGGGTGTCGGCCTGTCCGAACACTGCTGGCCGGACGCGATCCTGGGCCCGATGCCGAATATCTACCCGTTCATCGTCAACGATCCGGGCGAGGGCGCCCAGGCCAAGCGTCGCACGCAGGCGGTGATCATCGACCACCTGATGCCGCCGCTGACCCGCGCCGAGACTTACGGCCCCCTGCGCGATCTGGAACTGCTGGCCGACGAATACTACGAAGCGCAACTGCTCGACCCGCGCCGCGCCCGTGAGCTGCAAAAAGACATCCTCAGGCTGGTACGCGAAACCCACATCGATCGTGAACTGGCGCTGGACGAAGGCCTGGACAGCGACGCAGACGCCGCGATCTGGCTGCCGCGCCTCGACACGTACCTGTGTGACCTCAAGGAGTCGCAGATTCGCGACGGCCTGCATGTGTTCGGCGAGTCGCCAAGCGGGCGGTTGCGTATCGACACCTTGCTGGCGATCCTGCGCGTGCCCCGAGGCGATGGCCGTGGGGCCAACGCCAGCCTGCTGCGGGCGGTGAGTCAGGCGCTGGCGCTGGACTTCGACCCGTTGGACTGCGACCTGGGCGCGCCGTGGACGGGGCCGACTCCTGAGGTTTTACATGAAGTCAGTGCCGATACGTGGCGCACAGTGGGCGACACCCGGGAGCGGCTGGAGCTGTATGCGGCGCGTCTGATCGAACGGGTTGTCGATGATTCATTTGATTCTGATTCGTTTGAAAACAAAGAGTTGAGTGTCATTGTTAATGCGATAAGCGAAGTGGTGGCGCCTCGCCTGGACAGCTGTGGCCCTGCCGAAATGCAGGGGTTGCTGGATGCACTGAGCGGCCGTTTCGTCCCGGCAGGCCCCAGTGGCGCGCCAAGTCGCGGGCGGCTGGACGTGCTGCCGACGGGACGTAACTTCTTCTCGGTGGACGTGCGTAATCTGCCGACCATGACGGCTTGGCGCATCGGTTTCCAGTCGGCCAATCTGTTGCTGGAGAGGCACCTGCAGGACCACGGCGACTACCTGCGTCAGCTGGGTTTGTCGGTGTGGGGCACGGCGACCATGCGTACCGGCGGCGACGATATCGCCCAAGCCATGGCCCTGATGGGCGTGCGTCCGGTGTGGGCGACGGGCAGTCAGCGGGTCGATGATTTCGAAATCCTGCCCCTGAGTCTGCTCGACCGGCCGCGGGTCGATGTCACGCTGCGGGTTTCGGGCTTCTTTCGCGATGCGTTTGCCAACCTGATTCGGCTGTTCGATGCCGCGGTGCAAGCAGTCGCGGCGCTGGATGAGCC
>CAURWS010000564.1:0-3586 GCA_963528485.1 uncultured Pseudomonas sp.
GGTAATACGCGATAGGCGTGTCGATGGTGGCGCGAAACGGCACGACCAGACGCCCCGAGGCCAGCTCTTCGCGGATCAGCGAGCGACGCACCAGGGCGATGCCCATGCCCGCCAGCGCGGCCTCGATCACCCCGTTCGAATCCACGAACACAGACCCTCGATGCACGGCGGCCTCGGCGTCTTCGATACCCACCGCCCTGAGCCACAAGGCCCAGTCTTCACGGTGTTCGTCGTGCAACAGGTTGTAGTTCTTCAGGTCGATGGGCGATGACAGATAACGCGAATCGGGCAGCAGACTCGGTGCACAGACCGGCTGCAGGCGGTCGTTGATCAGCATCTCCACTTCCAGCCCCGGATAGCGCCCCAAGCCGTGGCGCACGGCAAAGTCGACGCCATCACCGAGCAGATCCACCAGTCGATTGGTGGTGCTGATCAGCACTTCGATGCCCGGGCACAACGCGTGAAAATCCGGCAGGCGCGGCAACAGCCACTGCATGGCAAAGCCGCTGGTGCAGCTGACGGTGATGGTGTTGGGGCCGTTGTCGCTCATCAGACGCTGGGTCGCGTCCGAGATCTGCCCCAGCGCAGGGCGGATGGCACGCAGGTAAATCTTGCCCTCGGGCGTCAGTTCCAGGCGCTTGGTGTTGCGGATGAACAAGGTGACGCCGACTGCTTTTTCCAGCTTGGCGATCTGCTGGCTGATCGCTGCCGGCGTGACAAAAAGCTCGCCCGCCGCACTTTTCATACTGGCGTGACGCCCCGTTGCTTCAAAGCACAGCAAGGCGTACAGGGGCGGGAATTTCATGCCAATCCTTGAGTTAAGAAAATCTAATGTGCGTTAGAAAAGCTCGCTTGAGCCCAGTGGCAGACACTGCTGAAATCATCACACCCCGGCTCGACAAGCGTCAATCACCCTGTTTCGAGCCGTTTCTTGAACGCATTGAATTCGGGAAGGAAGTGTCATGCGGCCATCTGACTATGTTCGGTTACTGCTTCTCGCAGCAATCTGGGGAGCCAGTTTTCTGTTCATGCGCGTGGCCGCTCCCGTGCTGGGCGCATTGCCGACAGCTTTCTTTCGGGTACTGCTCGGCGCGGTTGGTTTATTGGTTATTCTGGCCATTCTCAAAACCCGTCACGACTTCAATGGCAAGTTCAAAGCCACTCTGGTACTTGGGGTGATCAACTCCGGTATTCCGTTCTTGATGTACAGCATGGCGGCGTTGTTATTGCCCGCCGGTTATTCCGCGATCCTTAACGCAACGACCCCGTTAATGGGCGTGTTGATCGGCTCGATGTTTTTCAACGACACCCTGACACCGAAAAAAGCTGCGGGCGTCGTCATCGGCCTTCTGGGGATAACGTTACTGACGACCACAGGGCCCGTGACCTTCACCAGCACCGTGGTCATGGGTGCACTGGCCTGCCTGGTTGCTACCAGTTGCTACGGCGCAGCCGGATTCCTGACACGCCAATGGATTGCTGATCAGGGCGGCCTCGACGCCAAACTGGTCGCCTTCGGCAGCCAGATCGGTGCCACGCTGTTTCTCGCGCCGTTCTTCGGGATCTCGGCAGCAGTCAACCCGCCAGCCACCTGGGGCGATTCCACGGTCTGGCTGTCTTTGGCCGCCGTTGGTTTTGTGTGCACGGCCTGCGCCTACATTTTGTATTTCCGTCTGATCGCCGACATCGGCCCCGTTCGCTCGCTGACCGTTACCTTCCTGATCCCGCCGTTCGGCGTGCTCTGGGGCGTGCTGTTTCTGAACGAGCACCTGTCGGCGGGCCACCTGTACGGCGGCGGCCTGATCTGCCTCGCGGTGTGGTTCGTGCTCAGCAAGAGCAAACCCAAGCCCGCGCCGCAAGCGCAGGACACCCCTGCGACCACCTGATTCACGCTTCACCTCGAAGTTATCCACAGCACAACTGATGGTCTGGCGCCTCTACAAAACGCAGCCAGACGGGGCCCGGCTGCGCCTGATGTTTGCTTGAAAGCATCGTTGCGATGGGACATGAACAGGCTTTTGGAAATACAGACATGGCCATGCGAACCGACACATCGACCCTTCAGCCCACTGGCTGTGTCATCCGGGCGGAGTCCACACGATGAGCAGAGCGATCCCATTGATTGCCCTGCGCACCTTCGTCGAGGTGTGCAAGGTCGGCAGTATGAAACGTGCCGCAGACCATCTGTGCGTGTCGCCAGCGGCGATCAGCCAGCAGATCAAGGGGCTGGAAGACCAGATCGGCAAGCGCCTGTTCGAGCGTGACGCCAAGGGCATTCAGCTCACCGCCAGCGGCCGCAGCCTGTTCGACGAACTCTCAGACACCTTCGATGTGATCGAAAAAGCCTGGTCAGGCGCGGCACTCAAGCAGCCCCGGCAAACGCGCCTGGTCATCAGCACCACCTCCACCATCGCCAGCTCCTGGCTGATCCCCGCCCTCAGTGAATTCAAGGAACGCTGACCGACCATCGAAATCTCGATCCAGATCTGTAACGGGCTCTCTGACCTGAAACACGGCCATGTGGATATCTCCATCCAGCGCGAAATGGCCACCAGCCCGGACAACCACGCCACCCGCCTGTGGTCGTCGTATCTGATCCCGGTTTGCAGCCCGAACCTGTTGAACAAGCAGCGCAGCATCGACAGTCCACAGGACTGCCTGACTTATCCACTGCTGCAGGACACCGAACGCAATTACTGGAAGGTGTGGATGAACGCGTTCGGCATGGGTAACCGCAAAATGATTCAAGGCTCGAGCTATGGCGACGAGTCCCTGTTGAGTTGATAAGTGCCGCGTGCGCTGGCCAGGGGATTGCGCTGGTCAACAGCGTCTTCGCCTCCGAAGCCCTGCGCTCCAAGCGCCTGGTGCAGGTGACCAACGCCACTGCCGAACTGAAATTCGACTACTTCGTGTATTGCGCCAAGGAGCGGCGCGAAGAGTGGGCGATCGTCGAGTTCATGAAGTGGGCGGTGCAGCAGGCGAGCAAAACCGCGAAGGGTCACGTGCGGGAAATCGACGGCGCCAGCAAGGTCGCGTGAGCGTCGCACAAACGCCTGTCAGGCCCTGAACTCAATGTTCCACAAGATGATCGTAGCGACGCTGGATGCGTTCCAGTTCGCCCGAATTGAGCAGTTGTTGCAACGCAGCCACCCAGGACGCCACCACTTTGTCCTCGGAATCGGAGCTGAAGGCGATGTACAGCGACGAGCGATACAGCTCGACAGGAATTTTGCGCAGCGTGGCGGGCGGGATGTTCAATTGACGGCTGTAATACGCCACCCCTGCCGGCGTATCCCCGACGATGATGTCCGTGCGCCCCGCCAAGAGCATGCGGTAAAGCTGTTCGCTCCCCGTCGCGCTTTTGTCCAGATTGGTAAAGCCCTGTGCCTGCAACGTATCGGGAATCAACCCGGCGATTCTCGTGGTGATCTGCGGCGCGCGCATCAACTGCGCCTTTGAGTTCACAGGGTCCGCGTCGGCCAGCTGATACGGGTAGATAGACTCCTGCGCAATCGGTCCGACCCACTTGTACAAGGCCTCACGATCCGGCGTGCGAAACATCGAATACAGAATGGTTTTGGGCCGG
>CAURWS010000565.1:0-3576 GCA_963528485.1 uncultured Pseudomonas sp.
CGCTTGCTGAACCTTGGGAGGCAGCGCGGTGTTGATCGGTGCGGCGGATACGGACAGTGAAAACGGCAGAAGCAGGGTGGCGAGAAACAGCGGACGCAAAGACTTGATCATTCAATAAAACCCTACTGCAAACGAGGGGAGAAAAAGAGGGGGTGAATTCCCTCATGACCTGAACAAACAACCGGGACTAAAAAAGTCTCGTCCCTTGAGATGAATATATAGCCCATCGACAGTGCGGCATTATGCCCCAAGCTTTGGTGACTTGCGCCGGGGAACCGCCGTCAAAAGTCGCTATTTTTTCAGATGACGCCGAATTGTCATGGGAAAACGCGATTTTCTGGCGGGTGTCGTCGGTGACGGCGCGCTTTTCGGGCTTTTGGGCGGGCAAACTGGTAGAGTGCCGCCCGATATTTACTTTTGAGGATTGTTTCCATGGCGACTAACCGTTCCCGCCGTCTGCGCAAAAAACTGTGTGTGGACGAATTCCAGGAGCTGGGTTTCGAATTGAACCTGGAGTTCAAGGAAAACCTGGACGACGCGGCGATTGATGCCTTCCTCGATGCCTTCCTGGAAGAGGCCATGGATGCCAACGGTCTGGATTACGTCGGTGGTGATGACTACGGCCTGGTTTGCCTGGCCGACCGTGGCTCGGTGACCGAAGAGCAACGCTCGATCGTCGAGAGCTGGTTGAAGGCCCGCAGCGAAGTGACCAAGGTTGAGGTCAGCCCGCTGATGGACGCCTGGTACCCGGAAAAGCCGATCAACCCGACTGCCTGAGTGCGGACCGGTTGACCTGAAAGGGAAGCAGACTTTGAATCTGCTTCCCTTTTTTGTGCCTGGCTTTTCTGGCGAACGGGGCCACAGACCATCGGGATTCAGGATTGCCGATTGCGCAACAGGGCCTGTTCCAGCTTCGCCAGGGCGGCTTGAAGGGATTTTGCATTACCCTCGATAACAGCCGCTGGCCCAACCTCGTCACAGCCGTGTTCGAGACGTGAGCACAGTTCGATGACCTCGTTGGCGCTGATGATTCGCGCTGCACCCTTGATCTTGTGGGCGATGTCGCGAATGTCCTGTCGGCTTCCCCGTTCGATCACCTCGCCGAGCTCCCTGGCATCGTCGCGGCAGCTGCTGATCAGTTGCGTGATCAGATGTTCGATCATCTCGGGCCTGTCCCCGGTGAGGGCCAGAATGCTGTCCATTTCGAAAGGCGCTGTTTCTGCCTCTGCTTCTCGGTCAATTTCGCGGGCAGCAACCTGCGACAGCCGATCGTTGAGCGCTGTGAGACTGATGGGCTTGAACAGGCAGTCGTCCATGCCCGCTTCGCGACAACGCAGGATTTCTTCCGGCTGAGCGTTGGCGGTGAAGCCCAGTACCGTGCAGGGCGTCTGCCCGTATTCGCTTTCGTGGGCGCGGATGGCCCGGGTCAGGTCGTAGCCGTTCATGACCGGCATATTGCAGTCGACGATCACCAGATCGAAATGGCGAGCCAGCCAGTGCTCCAGCCCTTCGGCGCCTTGCTCGGCAACATCGCAGCGATGGCCAAGAAATTCCAGCTGCTGACACAACAGCAGGCGGTTGGCGGGGTGGTCGTCGACGACCAGGATGTCCAGCATCCCCTTGGGTTGATCGGTGTCGTCCAGGATCGCCGGCACGCTGGCAAGCGGGTCAAGGGAAGTCAGGTCAAAGACCATGTGCACGCTTGTGCCTTTGCCCGGCTCGCTGTCCAGTGTCAGCGTGCCGCCCATCATTTCGCACAGACTGCGGCAGATGACCAGGCCCAGCCCGGCACCGGTTCTGGCCAGTTGCCCGCTGTTGTCGGCCTGGGCGAAGGGGGCGAACAGGCGGGCCTGATCGGCCGGTGAAATGCCGATACCGCTGTCCTGAATGATCACGTGCAGACGCAGTTGCTGTTCGTTCACGGCGTCTTCGGCCTGCAGGCTGATGCGAACCTGCCCGCGCTGGGTGAATTTGATCGCGTTGCTGATCAGGTTGGAGAGGATCTGCTTGAAGCGCAGCGGATCGATCAGCACATCCAGATGGATCCGGCTGTCCAGATCCAGCTGCAGCACCAGGCCTTTCTGTCGCGCCAGGCCGTCGAACACCCGCACAACCGACTCGACCAGTTGCCGCAGGTTGGCGCGCTCGGGGCTCAAGGTCAGGCGCCCTGACTCGATGCGGGCAATGTCGAGGATGTCCCCGATCAGCTCCAGCAAGTCCTTGGCCGAACTGTAGGCGACCTCAATGGCAGGACGATCCAGCTGGCCCTGATCCGCACGTTTGAGCGCCAGTTCGAGCATGCCGATGACGGCGTTCATGGGCGTACGGATTTCATGGCTCATGGTCGCCAGGAAGGTGCTCTTGGCGCGGTTGGCGTCGTCGGCCTGCTGTTTGGCGGCTTGCAGCTCCTCAATCAACTGGCGCCGTTCGCTGATGTCGATCCAGCCGCCGATGATGCCCTGGACTTTGCCCAGCGAATCGCGAAAAGGCAGGATCCAGTGATAGATGGTCAGTGACTGTTCGCCAATGTGCAGCGAGCGATCAAGAATCAGCGGGGTGCCATCGGCCATGACCTGCTGGTAGTCCTCGACGTATTGCCGGGCCTCCTGGGCGTCACTGAGCACACCGTCGAGGATCGACTTGCCGATCACCTCTTCGCGTTGCGCCGAAAACGCCGTGAGGTAACTGTCATTGCACATCTGCAGCAGGCCTTGACGGTCCCGCACGTAGATCGGATGGGGCGTGCCGTTGACCAGCGCGCTCATGAATTCGAACTGATCGTTCAAGGCACGTTCAGCCCGCTCGCGTTGCTTGATCTGGCGACGCATCCACGCGTTCCAGGCCAGCGAGCCCAACAGCAGCAGACCGGCGCCGACGATGATCTGATACACCAGCAACTGGTAGTCCTGCCAGGCGCCACGAATGGTTGGCAAGTAGGTGCGCCAGCGGTTGTTGATGACCGCAAGGTCCTCCGGGGCGATGCTTGATAGTGCCTTGTCGATGATGCCGCTCAATTCGGTGGCATTGCGCGACGTTGCCATGGCGATGCGCGCAGGATCGCGGCCCACCGTGACGCGCATTTGCAGCGAGTCCTGCAGCGCCCGCGAGGAGATGAAGTAATTGGCGCTGAACAGTGAGGTGATGGTGCCTTCGACCCGGCCGTGGGCCAGCATGTCCATCGCCTGCGCGGGGTTGTCGACTTCCACGGGGTAGATTCGCGGATGTTTCTGCTGCAGGTATTCCAGAATCGGACTGCCCAGGGTAATGGCGACGCGCTTACCTTCCAGCTGATCCAGATTGGACGGGCTGGACAACTCCTTGCGTGTTACCAGCACGAAGGCGTTTTCCATGTAAGGCCGACTGAAGCTGAAGCGGTTTTCACGTTCATCGCTGGGCACCATGGCGCCGATCAGATCAGCCTGACCCTGACTGAGCCGGTTCATCATGTCGGTCATGCTGGGGGCGTGGCTGACCTCGAAGCGCAGTCCGGTGCGCAGCCTGATCAGGTCCAGCAGGTCGGCCGTCACGCCACGAAAGTTGCCGCTGGCGTCGAAGAACGTCAGAGGGGTGTATGCG